>CABSAB010000054.1 GCA_902475515.1 uncultured Eubacteriales bacterium
GGATCGTCTGGGCAAAGATGCCGCACAGGCAGGCCGCCGCACCGATAACCACGGTGGCGATCTTACTCTCCCGGATGAGCTCCTTGTCATTATCCTTATGGAAGGGGTGGATCATATCATTGACCACCAGGATCGCCGCGGAGTTCAGGCAGGAATCCGCCGTGGACATGCCCGCGCACAGCACCAGCACAAAGATGCAGGCGCACAGTCCCTTGGGCATGACGTTCATCATAAACCAGGGCATGGCGTTGTTGGCGTTGAGGTCCTGATTGTAGGTCATGATGATGAGGCCCGAGATAGCCGTCATAAAGACCATGATCAGGCAGATAATGCCGCTGGAGAGCATGGAGCGTTTTGCGTCCTTGCCGCTGCGGCAGCCAAAGCAGCGCTGCCAGTAGGCCTGGAAGATCATAACGCCCACCAGGCCCGTGAGGAATTTATTTACCGCACCCAGGGCATTCACATTGGAAAAGCTCATGAGTTCCGCATGGCCCACCGCTGTCAGCCGGTCCTGGAGGACCCCCAGGGAGAAATCCACCCGGCTGAACATGAACACATAGAACACGATGCCGATGACCAGGCACATGATGCCCTGGAACAGGTCCGTCCACACCACGCTGTAGACGCCGCCAAAGACGGTGTAGAGAATAAAGATGGTGGAAAACAAGATCACGATGGGCACGGAGTTGACCCCCGTAAAGACCTCGAACAGGTCGCCGAAGGCCTTGGCCTGGCCGCCTACGGTGGCGATCATGATCAGGGCCGCCATGACGCTGGCCATGGCCCGGGTGAGCTTATCCCGGACGATGAGATCATCGATCAGCTCCGGCAGGGTGTTGTATGTAAACCTGCCGATGAGCCCCGCCACAGTCAGGGCAAAGACGATCTTGGAACCCTGCTCGCCCAGGATGAAGGCCAGAATGCCCAGGCCCTGCTCGTAGCTGTTGCCCGCATGGGAGAAGAAGTTGGAAACACCCATGATGCTGGCAAACTGCGTGAAGAAGATCAGCCACAGGTTGAAGGAGCCGGAGCCGATGGCATAGCTGGAAAAGCTCTGGTTGGCCTGATCCTTCACCTTCCAGGAGATGATCAGAAAGATCAGACAGACCAGGGCTGTCAGCAGCCAGAAGATGGTTCCCATAGAAATTGCCATAAAAATAACACCTCCACAAGTATTCTTGGGAAGGCGTCATTGCGCATATACGAAATAGACAGATATCCCCGCAGAGATATCCGGTTCCTTCCCCACGCTTACGAGATTAGCTGCCGGGTTCGGAGAGGGAAGTCCCCTATCGCAGACGCGAATTCACCCCAAAGATGGTTCTCCCGCTATCAGATGGCTCTGATATTCAGCGTTTTAATATTTTCAATAAAATTATTATAACAAACGCCGCCGCATTTGTCAATATGCACAAATATTGTAAAAACTCCCGGGACCTTACGGTCCCGGGAGCGATTTTCGAGAAACTTACTTCGCCATATAGCGGTCGTAAGCGGCCTGCTGGATCTCCAGATAGCCATCGATATTCATGCTCTTGATGCTCTCAACAAAGGCATCGAACTCGGAAAGGGGCTTGTCGCCGGTGATAAAGGCGGCAATGCTCTCCATGCACAACGTCTCGATATCGGAGTAGATGCTCACAGCCTCGGTGTTCTCCTCTGCGGTCAGGGACACGCCGGAGGGGATCACATACTCGTCATCCACGCCCTCTCTCCAGATGGCGGGGGCAGCCTTGTCGATCTCGGAATAGCCGGAGGACAGGGCGCTGTTGTCGATGACGCAGTTGATGGTGTTGTTGGAGGCATAGATCAGCAGCGCATCACGCATGCCCTCGGGCGCCTCGGTAACGGTCTCGGTGAAGGCGGGCTTGCCGTCGTCGCCGTACTCGAAGGAAACACCCTCTACGCCGTAGTTGGCCAGCAGGGAGCCTTCCTCGGTGTACCACCAGTCACCCCACTGGCAGGCCAGCTCAATGTTCTGGCAGTTGGAGGTGATGTGGAAGCCGTTGCCCGCGGACTTCTTCGTGAACTGACCGAAGTGGTTCACGCTGTCAGCAGTGGCGTGCATGTCATAGGTGCCCTCCAGGGCAAAGCCCTCGATCTCGGAGGCATCTACCAGGCCGCCGATGTTGCCCCAGTCGGTGAAGAAGATACCGGCCTCACCGGTGACAATCGCGTTGGAGTAGTCGGGGCTGTTCCAGTTGGCGTTGATGGAGATGAAGTCCGGATCGATATAGGCCTTCTCATACCACTCGTGCATGAGGGTGATATAATCCTTGAAGCCCTCCTCCAGGGGGCTGAACTTGATCTCGCCATCCTGCACATAGGTGGGCGCAGCACTCATGGGGAAGCTGCTGCAGAAAGCGTTTACGTCAAAGGCGCCGGCCAGCAGATTGCCCTGCAGGGTGCCGGTGGAGAGCATGACCAGCGGCTGCTTGAGGCCCTCGTCCTTGAAGGCAGCCAGGACATCCTCATACTCCTCAATGGTATATGGCTTATCCTTACCGATCTTGTCCAGCAGGTCCGTGCGGATCACCATGCCGGCAACCGTGTCGGCATCCTCTGTGACCAGCGCATGGAACCCGGTGATATAGTTGGAATCCGTCAGGGCGCTCTTGAGCAGCTCGTCGTCGGTGGACAGGAGCTTATAGTAGTTGGGAGCGTACTGGGCAATATACTCCGTGAGGTCCAGGTAGATCTCCTCTTCCACGGCAGCCTCGTCACCGTTGGCATAGTTCAGGCCCCAGCCGATGAGGTCCGGGTAGTCGCCGGAGGTGATCATGATGTTGAACTGCTCTGCGGAAGCAGAGGTGGAAAGGCCGTTATACTCCATCTTGACGCCGGTGGCCTTCTCAGCCTCCTGATAGATCTGGCAGTCCGCCATGGCGTTGGGATAGGAGGCAAACAGCGGATCGGGGAAGGTGGCCAGCAGTTCCAGGCTCTCGGTGGTATCCAGAGGATAGCTCACCTCGGCAGGCGCAGCGTCCTCGCCAAAGATCTCTTTTGCCAGCTCTGTGGGACCTTCGCTCACAGGAGCATTATCCTCGGCAGAGCCGGCAGGCTCTGCCTGAGATCCCGGGATCTCAGGCTCCACGGGAGCCTCAGGGGCAGCAGCGGTGGTCTCTTCCGGGGCGGAAGCCGCGGGAGCAGCGCTGCTGGTCTCCGTGTTGCCGCAGCCGGCCATGAGTCCCATGGTCAGGCAGAGCGCCAACAGGAGTGCAAGAATTTTCTTCATACAACTCACCATTCTTTCATAGATTTATATTCGCCGGAAAAACCGGTTCCTATACAAAAAGGTTCCCATTCTGGGGCACAGTATCAATGTTTGCGCCAAAATGCTATCAAAAGGCGTAATTTCCACCGGACATTTTAACACCATACTAATTTTCTGTCAACAAGCATTTTGACGCAGACGCAACCAAAACGACACCGGAACACAAAAACCTCCCATCCGGATGGATGGGAGGCTGCTTTGTGCTTTAGTCCGTGACGTAAGGCAGCAGCGCGATCTGACGGGCCCGCTTGATGGCGGTGGTCATCTGACGCTGATGCTTGGCGCAGGTGCCGGTGGTTCTCCGGGGCAGGATCTTGCCGCGCTCGGAGAGGTAACGGCGGAGCTTTGCCGTATCCTTATAGTCGATGTGCTCGACCTTATCCACGCAGAAGCCACATACCTTGCGGCGCTTACGGCCTCTGACTCTATCGTTTGCCATGGATATTCCTCCTTATCTCAAAGTACGATCCGGATTCATTAGAACGGCAGGCCGCTCTCATCGGAATCCAGCATGGAAAATGCGCTGTCCGCCTGGGATGGCGCACTGAAGTCGCTGTAGCTGCTCTGGCTGGGGGACTGGAAGCTGCTGCCGGTGGTCTCGCTGAAGCCGCCGGAAGACGAATCTCTCCGGGAATCCCCGAAATAGATGTTGTCTGCCACGACCTCTGCGGAGCGGCGCTTATTGCCCTCCTTGTCCGTCCAGTTACGGATCTGCAGCCGGCCGGAAACCACCGCCATACGGCCCTTTGCAAAATACTTGGAGACGAACTCCGCCGTATTCCGCCAGGCTACGATGTCGATGAAATCTACGCCCCGCTCGCCGGTGTCGCTGGACTTATAGTCATGATCCACGGCCAGAGTAAAGGCCGCCACTGCAGTACCGTTTCCGGTGTGCCGCAAATCCGGGTCCCTGGTGAGGCGGCCCATCAAAATAATTCGATTCAGCATCCTGTGCCCCCCTTCTCGCTCATAGACCGGTACTCCTCGTTCATCCGCCGTATCCTCTCGATATTCCGCTCAAAGTCCTCCTTGGATAGGCCGTTGTAGGGATCGTCAGCCGGAATAAATTGCGCCTCCCGCTTGGCGCCCTTTCTGGAAATCTCGTGCCGTTCAACGTCGGCGACAGATTGTATGCCGATGCGCCTCCAGTTCTCCAGGATCGCCCGGACATAGCTCCAGCTGGTCTTGCCGGCATCCAGCGCCATATCCATGGCCAGGGTGCAAACATCGGCGCTCATGTCCGCCTCGAAGGCCGCGATCTCCCGCTGGGCGGTCTCGGACGCCTTGCCATTGACCTTGTCCAGAAAATACGTTACCGCACTCGTGCGCGTTGTCGTCGTCGTTAATATATGGTCTGGTCTTGTTAGGTTAGGTACGGTAGAGGCGTTACATTCCGTTACGGTAGCGTTACCGTATACGTTACCTGTAACGTTACATTCCTGTTTTTTATGGTCCCGGTAACGCTTCACACGCTCCCTGGTTTTTTTCTTTTGGTTGTCCATTGACTGGATCAGGAGGGAAGCGTATTCCTCCCAATCGTGGACAAGGACCCGTCCGTCCTTAGTCCGGTCAAGCCACTGGGCATCCACCAGGGCATCATAGAGCCGCTGTGGCTTTCCGGACCACTCCATGGCTCCTGCAATCGCCTTCGGAGGGAAGCGCGTAATGTCTCCGTCCGTGGCGTTTACCACAACCCAGCACCACAGCTCCACGATCATTCCAACCGCGTCGCGGTTCTTTTTCAAGCCAAGGAGATCCATCAGCTTATAGATTTTTGGATGCTCCGGCAGGTTGGAATATACTTGTATCCACGGGACCATTGCTCATCCATCCCTTCCGCAGGCGGTGATCCGAATACCCTTCGGCACCACACGGGCCACTCGATTGATAAAATTCCCCTCATGGCTGGTGGCGTCGCTGAGGTGCAGCAGATAGATTTCCCGGCACCTGGACAGGTCCAGACCCCGAAGAATCTCACACAGCCTGCTAATCTCCATGTGGCTGTTGGTAATGCGGTGGCGCACCTTTTCCGGCATCTTCTCGCACCGGGCCAGGATTTCCGGGTCATAATTCGCTTCCAGGGCCAGTGTGGTGACACCGGGAAAGTGATACCGGAGGTTTACTGTGTCCGTGGCAAACACCAGAATATCCCCGTCCTTGCGGCTCTGGATCAGGAAGCCCAGGGGCTCCCTGGCGTCGTGAAATGTGGCAAAGGGGACCACGTCCAGGGTGCCGACGGAAAACTGTTCCCGGTCTTCTATCAGCTCCACGGCCTCCAGCTCCAGTGCCTCCGCAGTGCCCTGGCTCATATACACCGGGACGCCGTTTTTTAGGATATCCCGCACACAATAGCTGTGGTCCTTGTGTTCATGGCTCACCAGGCAGGCGTCAAAATCAGACGTCCGAAAGCCGGACAGCTTTTGCAGCTTTCGATAGGAGACCCCGCACTCCAAAAGAATGCGGGTATCTCCGTCACTGACAATGTAGGCGTTCCCGTGCGATGAGCTTGCCAGTGATTGAAACATCATATCGGGCAATCCTCCTTACTTGAGGGTTCAGGCTGCACCTGGACGGTGTCGGTGGGTGCATGCTCCTTTTGATACTGAGTGGATTTTTTGATCTGCTCCTTTGTCCATTCGGGGAGAGATTCAAAGACGGCGTCGTCCCAACGCTCCATATCCCAAAGGATCAATGCAGTGTCTGTCTGCGGGGACGGCATTCCTTTGGGGATCGCCATAATGCCGTTTACGTTGGCATATTCCCCGGTTTCGTTGAGCACCACATTAAGCTGACACGGGCGTCCTGCCTGATCAAAAAGCTCCAGGCCGGAAAATTCTTCATCGCTGTAGGTTTTTCCGTTCCACGCCTCCAGAAATGCCCGCAGGTTGCTTTTTTTCGATGTGGATACCGTAAATTCTTTGGAAAGCTGCCGGGGCCTTGTTTCGCCGTCGATCTCGCAGGTTTCTCCGGCCAGTTCCCAAACGAATTTGACTTTGTTGCTGTAGTTCTTGAATTTCTCGGAGTACTGCTCCCCCAAATCAACCACACCAACGCAGACCGCCATATATACGCCCGGCTCCACCGGCGGGATCTTCGGCTTAGCCCTGCCTTTAATTTTCATGCTCACACCTCAATTCTTTATCCTGCTCCGACACCACCAGCCGGATCATTTGCGCCTCGGACGGCTCGATCTTGGTCACGCTCTCCGCGTTATCGATAAACAGCGGAACGTTTGCGCGGAAACAGGCGGACAGCGTATTGATGATATCGATGCCCACGTTGATCTTCATGCCGTTGTTTAGGCTGCTGTAGGGGACGCCGTCGTATACCACATCACAGCGGTCCTCCACGCCGCCGTTTGCCTGCTCCCGGAACAGCCGGAATCTGGCACGGCGGAAGCGGCTGTTGACGCTGTCCTCCACAAACCCGGCCTTATACCGGGTGAACTCCTCCAGAAGAAACTGCATGGAAGCGATCTGCTCCAGCCGGGCCGCCGTGTCCCGGGCCTGCTGCCGGAGCTCGTTCATGCGCTCTTTACAGTTTTGCAGATGCTGCTCTTTGGCAATGAGCTGCATGCGTGCGGAAATTTCCTCATTCAGCACTGTGATCTTTTCCCGGTGTGACGTTTTCTCCGGCTCCGCGTCCTGAAGGAGCCGGTCATATTCTGCCCGGAGCCCAGCGAGGGCGGAGGAAAGGTGCTCCTTGCCTGCGGCATATCCGTCCATATCGCAAATGACAGCATCCGCCGCCGCGGCCTGTCTGGCGGAAATCTGCTGTTCCAGCTCCTCCATTTCCAACTCCAGCGCAGATACCTTCCGGCGCAGACCAGCCGCCCGGTCCGCCTGCTCCGCCTGTGCGTTCTTCATCTCCTCGGAGGTGCAGACGATCTCCTTCAGCCTGGACTGCTTCTGGGCCTCAAACTGCGCCTTGGCCGCCTCCAGCTTCTCCATGGGCAGGACCTGTCCACAGGTGGGACAGTCCCCGCCGGAAAAGGTATCGCCATTGGCGGCGATCCAGCGCTTCCGGCACCCATCGATATCGGCGTCGTATTTGGCGATCCTGGTCTCGCAGGCGGTGATTTGCTCCAGGAGGTCGTCCACCTGGCGGCGGCTTCCGTCCCGCTGGCGGATCAACTCCGCGGCATTCGGCAGGGCTGCCTGCTGTTCCCGGCGGAACGCGGCGTTTTCGCGCTCCAGTGCCTCCAGCTCCAGCCGGACCCTTTCGATCTCATTTCGCTTGGCCGCCTCCGCACCGCTTCCGTCCAGCGCAGACAGCGCGGCGGAGACCTTTTCCTTTTCGGCTGTCAGGGTCTCCAGCTCCGCTTTTGCGGATGCAAAATCCAGCCCGGAAAGGTCCTCAATGCTGCGCTGAAGCTCATCCACGCGGGCGGGTATCTCGTCCCGGGTTCCGGTCAGACCCCGCTTTTCCGCGGAAAGCTTCTTGCCGTAGTCCTCCACCGTCAGGCGGCCAACCGCCTCTTTCAGCGGAGCAAAGCGCTGATCGGTGTCCA
>CABSAB010000055.1 GCA_902475515.1 uncultured Eubacteriales bacterium
GACGCGGCGGATGCCCTCGGCCTTGGCCTGGCGCAGCAGGGCGGTCAGGTGGTCGATATGGGAATGGACGTTGCCGTCGGAGAGCAAGCCCAAAAAGTGCATGGCTCCCCGGTCCTTACAATGGGCCGTCAATTCCTGCCATGCAGCGGAGCGGAAGATGGCGCCGTTTTCGATGCTGCTGCCCACCAGCTTAGCCCCCTGGGCGTAGATCTGGCCGCAGCCCAGGGTATTGTGGCCCACCTCGGAATTGCCCATATCCTCATCGGTGGGCAGACCCACGGCGGTTCCATGGGCTTTGAGGCGGGTATGGGGATAGTCGGCCAGCAGACGGTCTAAATTCGGCGTGTGGGCGGCTTTTACCGCATCGCCGGGGCCGCCGTCGCCCAGGCCCACACCGTCCATAACGACCAATACAACAGGTTTATTCATTCCGAAAACTCCTTTTCCAGATAGTTGGCGCAGAAATTGATCAGGACCGGGCACAGCTCCTTTTTCTTCCTGCCGTCCTCACCCAGCAGTTCTTTGCAGAGGTTGGAGCCGTATTCCTCCCGGAAGGCCTTCATGAACTCCAGGGACTTGAGGCATTTGCGGTTATCCGCATCGCCGTACCGAAGTCCCAGGGCCATCAGCGTACCGGTCACCGCGCCGCAGACCTCGCCCCGGCGCATACCGCCCCCAAAGAAGGCCCCCAGGCGGTAGGCCGTTTCCGGGGACAGGTCAAATTCCTCACAGCAGGCGCCAAGCACTGCCTGACAGCAGTTCTCTCCGGATTCGTGGAGGGCTGTGGCTTTTTCTTCATACTTCATAGTAATCACCTTACCGTTTTTTTCTTATTGTACATGAAACCGCGGAAATATACAAGGGAGATCGACACGCTACCGGCCGCCGTACTCACTTTTCAGGATCTCCTCCATTTCCTCCGGGGACTCCTTACAGCCGCCGGAGAGCCACATCTTTACAATGGCATTGAAGCCGCTGCGGAAAAACTCAATATGGTATTCCACATGCCTATTTTCAAAATGCTGCTCCGCCAGATGCGTATCGTACCATTTGATTTTATGCTGTCCGTCATAGCCCAGCTTAAAATAGGTATTGTAAAACAGCTGATTCTCCCGGATGTGCCGAAACAGCTTCAGATAGTCATTGCTGTTGAACCGCTCGGTGGTCTCCTGTTCATACAGGCCATTCACCTCGGCCTCCAAACGCACCCGTATGGTATCGGCCAGGGCATAAATATCCTCATAGTTTGCATAAAAGGTACTTCGGTTTACCCCGCACCGCTTGCAGATCTCCGAAACTGTGATTTCATTTAATTCCTTGGTCTGAAGCAGCTCGACAAACACTTTTTCGATCCGGGCCATGGAATCCCGGCGGCGGCTATTGTTCTTTGTATTCATAGAAAGCTCCCTTTATTCCAACACTTGTCTGAATATTGATGGTTGTTTTTCAACTGCCGCGGATATTATACTATATTTGCAAGCAGGCAACAACTGTTGGATTAATAAAATCATTCGGAGGTATCGTACAATGAAAAAGAGCACTGTTTTTGCCATGATGCTGGGAACCGTGAGCGGCGTGCTGTTCGCCCTGGGGATGTGTATGGCGCTGATCCCGGAGTGGGAAACCTTTTCGCTGGGCATCGGCCTCGGCTGTGCCGGTCTTGTACTCGGTGTGGTCACTTGGGCCATATGGCAGCGCATGGCAGGCAAAGCACCGATTCGGCTCTCCGGCAAGCTCATTTTGCGGGCTGTCATTCTTCTGGCCGGGATCCTGATCCTGGGTGTGGGCATGTGCCTTTGCATGGTATGGAATCAAATGCTGCCTGGCATTCTCGTCGGCCTTGTGGGCATTTTGCTTCTGCTCAGCCTGGTCCCCCTGGTCAAGGGCATCCAGGCATGAAGCTCCGGCAGGCCGCCCGCACAGCGATCCTGCGCAGGCCCACCGCACAACGGCTTTTCCAAGACTACCACTATCGAACCGTAACAGCGGCTTCCGTCAGCTTTGGCTGTAATTTGGCCTATGCGGTTTATCACGGGGTCCTTGGGTTGATGAATCTTTCCCTGTGGTTTCTCACCATGTGCGGATATTATATGATCTTGAGCACCATGCGCTTTTCCTCTGTCCTATGCGCCCGCAGGGGCAACTCGGTGCGGCAGGAATATTTTGTTATGGGGTTGGCCGGTGGACTGCTGATTGCATTGAGTCTGGTATTGTCCGGCGTGAGCTATATGAGCATTGCGCAGAATATTGCCACAAAACACAACGAGATCGTTATGATTACCATTGCGGCTTATACATTTTATAAGCTCACGCTGGCCATTATGAAGGCAGTCCGGCAGCGCCATAATGCGTCGCCGCTGCTGGCCGTGATCCGCAGCATCGGATACGCGGAGGTGGCGGCATCCGTTTTGACGCTGCAGCGTTCCATGCTCATCTCCTTTGGAGAGATGGAGCCCGCAAAGATCCGCCTGATGAATGCGCTGACCGGAGCTGCCGTCTGCTGCTTTATTTGCAGCCTGGGTATCGTGCTGATCGTCAAAAGCAGAACGAAAGGGGTATAAACATGGCAAAATCCAAACTGGTAAACGCCAACGAAAAAATCGCAGAAAAGGTCGTAGGCGCCTATTCCAAAATCGAACAAACCGTTGTGGGCGGTTATACTAAAATTGAAGACTCCTTTGTGGACCGTTATCTGACTCGGGAGGGCGAAACGGTCGAGGAGGCAAAAGAACGGCTCAAGCGGAAGGAATGATTTTGCTGGGGACAACTATGCCCGGGGTTCGGCAGGCTGCCGTCCCCGGGCATAGTTCTATATTCAAGTTTCCTGTTTTAGATGATTTACCAGAGGAACGATATATTCCGTTGAGGAATAGTCGCTGGAGGAGGCGATCCTGCGGGCCATTTCCAGGTCTTCGGGGGTGGGGTCCTTCTTTTTTCGGAGCATGGCGGAAAGGCCCTTCATCATCAGCCGGTCCACGAGGCCCATGGCCTCATAGCGAAGGCCGCTTTGCATATAAAAATGCGGGATACGCTCCAGTTCCTCCGCTGACAGGTTATTGTTCCAGAAGGCCGATATGGTATCCTCCGCCCGGTTGGGTGTGGCTCCGGTTGCAAAAACGACAAAGTGCTTGGCACCAATTTTTTCTGCCAGCTTCTTCCCTTTCGAAAGGCCCAGGAGCCTGCCCGCATGGGCACGGCCGCCAAAAATGAGAGTATCACAATCCAAAAGCTGCGCCCGCCCTACGGTGCGGATATCCACAGCAGCGCAGTCAAGCGCCTGCGCAATGCGCTCAGCATACCACTGGGTAAAACCTGTTTTGCTCCAGTACACAACTTGAATCCTTTGATTCATCTGGATTCCTCCTTTATCGCCTGTTTCAAAAACGCTTCATAGGCCTGCTCCTGCTGGGCAAATATTTCCTCTGCCGGGATGCCCGGTGTTGTCACGGAAAATATCGTTCCAATGCCGATGGTATAGATCAACATATGCAGGTGCAGCTGCCGGGCCTGATCCGGCGTGATCTTCAGGCTGTCGGAGATGGATTTTGCCATGGATGGCTCTGCCTCGGCGGCATACAGGTCCGCCAGGGAGCCGATCCCGGACCTTGGATGCAGGATAAAGAGCTTAAACAGCTCCGGCTCCTGCTGCGCCAAGCGCACATAGGCACGGCCCGTACTGGAAAAAGGCTCCGCCGGGTCTATCTGCGCGGAAACAAACTCCCGCACAAAGGCAGTCACGCGGGCATAGACCTCCCGGCGAAGGCCCTCCATGCTGCTGCAATAGCTGTAGATGGGCTGGACGGAACAGCCCAGCGCTTTTGCGATATTTTTCACCAGCACCTGCTCCATCCCCCCGGTCCTGGCCAGGGAAAAGGCGGCGTCCACTACCATTTCTTTTGTAATTTTCTGCTTCGGCATGGTCACACCCCACATATAATTTATTTATATAAACAGATTATACATAGGTGCTGCAAATTTGTCAAGGCAAAAATCAGGCCCCAGAGATTCGATCTCTGGGGCCATTTTTACAATATAATGCAGATCAATCCGCCGCTGCCCTCATTGATGATGCGCTGGACGGTATCCCGCAGCTTCATGCGGGCATCCTCGGGCATTTTACTGAGCTTGGTATTGAGCCCCTCATTGACCAGTTCAAAGAGGGATTTGCCAAAAATATTGCTCTCCCAGAGCTTTTCCGTATCGCCCTCGTACTCCGCCAGAAGATAGTTCACCAGGTCCTCGGACTGCTTCTCGCCGCCCACCATGGGGCTCAGGTCCGTGGTGATATCCGCCCGGAGCATATGGATGGACGGAGCGCTGGCCTTGAGCTTGACGCCGTAGCTGCCGTTCTTCCGGACGATCTCGGGCTTCTCCAGCTTCATCTCCTCGGTGGTGGGCATGACGATGCCGTAGCCCGTGGCCTTGACCTGCTCCAGGGCGCCGGCCACGCGGTCATACTCCCGCTTGGCAGCGGTAAGCTCCGAAAGCAGCTGCATGAGGGCCCCATCGTCGGAAATCTCCACGCCGCTCTGCTGGGAGAGCACCTGATAAAACAGCTGCTCCGGGAACAGCAGGGCCATGGAGACTACGCCGCTGCCGGGGTCGATGGCACGAAGCTGGATCTGCTCCACCTGGGTATCCGGCGGGGTCTGAGAAAAGACCGCCTGGGCCTGACGGAGCTTCTCCGCCTGGCGGGCCATCTCCCGGAGGGCCTGATAGAGGCCGGATTTCACGGGATGCTCCTCGGGCAGGGCCGTGACCCAACCCGGCAGGAAGAACTGCAGCTCCTGGACCGGGAACTCATAGAGCAGCTGGCCCAGGATCTCCAGAATGTCCTCCTGGCTGAGGCTCAGGCAGCTGACGGGATGCACGGTGACGCCGTACTGGGCAGACAGGTCCCGGGCCAGCTCCTTCGTCTCGGGCGCCTCGGGATGGGTGGAGTTCAAAAGCACCAGGAAAGGCTTCCCGGTTTTCTGCATATCGGTGATGGAGCGGCGCTCGGCATCCAGATAGTCCTCCCGGGGAATGTCCGTGACACTGCCGTCGGTGGTGACGATGAGTCCGATGGTGCAGTGGTCCTCCATGACCTTTTTGGTGCCCTTTTCGGCGGCCTCGGTCAGGGGGATCTCGTGGTCATACCAGGGGGTGGTGACCATGCGGGGCTGGCCGTCCTCCTCGGCACCCACGGCGCCGTTTACCATATAGCCCACGGAATCAATGAGACGGACACGGAGCTTAGTCGCCCCGTCGGGCTGAATCTCCACGGCGGTCTCGGGGATGAATTTCGGCTCCGAGGTGGTGATGGTCTTGCCGGAGCCGCTCTGGGGAAGCTCGTCCCGCGCACGCTCCCGGTGATAGACGTTATCAATGGCAGGGATCACCAATTCCTCCATAAAGCGCTTGACGAAGGTGGATTTTCCCGTGCGCACCGGGCCTGCCACCGCCAGATAAATATTACCATCGGTCCTGCGGCCGATCTCCTCATAGATGTTCTCCAATTCGGTTCCTCCTTGTTTAAACTGTGGCAAGCTCGGCCCCGGGGGTGCCGGAGGGCCTTCCGGAATTGCCGGGGATCAACAGCAGCATATCAGGTGTTGGCTCCCCCTCCAGGCCGTTGGCGGCGGAGATGGCGCTCATGGTCGTGCGGTAGTGCTTGGCCAGGCTCCACAGGCTCTCGCCGGGCTTGGGCCGGCGGATGATCAGGCCGGGGACCTCCTGGGAAGGCTCCAGCTCCGTGACCTCGGCTCCGGCGATCTCGTCGATCTCTCCGGTGGCGTAAGTGCTGACGGAAACCTCTCCGGTGACCTGAACCTCCACGGCCTCACCGGTGGTGCTGGAGGTTACCTGAAGGCCCTCCACCGCCGCTTCAAACCGGCAGCCGGGAGACGCCTGGGTGCTGCAAGTCAGTTCCACACGGGTACTGCCGCCCCGGAGATCGCCGTTATCCTCGGTGAGGACCTGAACCGTCACCGGCAGGGTGAAGGTCGTGGTCTCGCCGGACCGGGCATGGCTGATCTCTCCGGGCTCACAGGTGCAAAGGACCACCCGGCTTCCCCCCAAGGGGACGCTGCCGCGGCCTGTGGGCGCGAAATACTGGCGGTCCAACAGGGATTCATAGTGGCGCTTTTCCAGCATGGGGCTTGCCTCGCCCCGGAGACTGTACAGGTCCTTGATGTAGCTAAGCTCCCGCATGGTATAGACCTCTGCCCGGGTCATGAGCTGCAATGCCGCGTTGAGGCCGCCGCCATCAGCGGTCAGCTCGATATCCGCCCCGGTGAGGCAGGTATACAGCCGCAGCTCGTCGGTCTCCCGGCAGTCTCCCAGGTCTATGTACTGGGAGAAGGGCAGCTGGGCGGTGCCTGTTTCCAGCGCGCCGCCATCGGACAGATACAGGGCGGTCAGCTTGACGGTGCCCTTGAACACCGCCCGGGCTCCGGTGAGGCGGGCATCCTGATGGGTGATCTCCGCGCCGCAGGACACCAGGCGAAGGCCGTGGCCGTCGGGGCTCAGGCGCAGGGAATCCTCCGCGGTATAATTCTTCTCGCCGAGGGCTCCCAGCAGCTTCATCGGAGCCGTGCCCAAAAGCAGCTCCGCCTCTCCGGCAGCAAGGCTCCTCGGATGCTCCTCCCGGCAGGGTTCCCAGACCCAGACGGTGACGGCCACAGTGGCCCGGACCAGGACCTTCCGGGGGTTGACCATATGGCTGTCGAGCCGGCGGAGCTGGACCTGCACACTGCAAAGAAGGCCCGGCTTCAGCGCATGATTTTCCAGCCGCAGGCTCAGCGGGATATAGACCTCCACCACCTCGGGCTCCTTGCGGCCATCAGGCTTGCAGAGCACCGAGGCACTGACGCCCGCAGACACGGACACGGCCCCCTCGGAAAGCTCCTTGCCCCGAAGGTAGGAAAGGCCGTCGGTGTACAGGATCTCCGCAACATCGGGGCAGCTGTCCGGGATGATGGCCTCCGCCGTTTCCTCCACGGTCTTGGTCTCCCGCAGCACCGGCCGGAGATACTCCATTGCTTCTGTCAAAAATTCCAGTTTCAGCGAACTCACTCCTTATTTCCGGAGCTGGTATGCTCCGATCTCTAAGAAATTATATTCAACCCGGACAGCCCCTATGACCAAAATTCGAAGGTATTTCTAGTTTATGCAGATCAGTCCCGCGGCAATGGCACCGAGGCCCAGAAGCACCGCAAAAAAGCCGCTTCCCAGCAGCACCGCCAAAAGAAGGCCAGCACCGAACGCCGCCAGCATCCCGCCCATACAGCATTTCTTTCTGATCATAAAAAATCCCCCCGCACAGCCTATGCGGGAGGAACGGGAAAAAGTCCTGATTGCAGCGTGGAGCATGCGATACCGGTGTGCCCTTTGGACGTAAAAAAGTCCCGGCAAAGCCGGGACACGATGATCTTCACACCTCACGCTCTTTCTGCGATTCGATGAAATAACAGCAGCCATCTGTAAATGAAACGGTCACACCGTCCCCTCGGAACTCGTTGCTGACTGTGAGGCTGTCACCGCGAAATACATCATGGTCTTTCAGCGGATACTTGGCCCCGGTAATGGTGACGGCGCGGAGGCAGCGGCTCACGGGGATCAGGGAAAAATATTGGTAGCCGTGGGTTGCTTTGGAATAGCTACCGGGGAGGAGAAATTCCACCCGGTTCTCGGGGTCCAGCATGACTGCATGGATCTGCTCCCGGGCCGCGCGCTCCAGGAGGCTCATGGC
>CABSAB010000056.1 GCA_902475515.1 uncultured Eubacteriales bacterium
GGTTCTGGTCGTTTTCATCCAGGAAGACCATATGGGCAAACAGGTCCATGTCGTCATAGCCCTGGGCCTCCACATAGCACTTGAGCTCCATGGTGCCCACCAGTTCCGTGTCCGCGGGGAAGGTATAGGTGAACTCCGCCCGGCCGGAGAGGGGATCGTTCTCAAAGATATCCTTCACGTTGTTGAAGCGGGGATGCTCCAGCTCGGTGTCGTAGGAAACGCTGCTCTCCTGGGGCTTTTCCGGTCCCATGGTGCCGGTGGCGGCGTCCAGGTACAGCTTGGTGTATTTTGTCCTGGGGATGGGCCAATCAGCCTCCGCCCGGTCCACGATGGGCGCATCGCCGGGCTGCAGCAGTGAAAGGCGTACTCTGGGCGTTGCCTCCCAGCCGTTGTCAATGCCCTTGCAGTAGTGGTCGAAGAAGCGGATCACATCCTCCATATAGGAAGCGTCCACGATCTTCTCATAGGCACCCACAGGATTGATATGGAGCCATTTCTCCTTGCTGGAGGATTTCTGGAACGCCTCAAAAGTGCCGCGCACATGGTAGTAGCTGTAGTAGCCGACAGTGATGAGCATGGGAACCTCGATCTTCTCCAGGGGGCAGCGCTTGCTCTCCCAGAAATCGTTCCATACGGGGTACTCCTCCATAAGTCCACGGATATGCTCCTGGTAGGTATAGCCGGGAGTGAAGAAGTTTCGGGCAAAGCCAATATCCCGGATACCCATGCGCATATACTCGTCCCGGTACATATTGCTGTGACCCTCAAAGGGGGCAATGCAGGCAAGATGCTCCGGGTGTTTGGCGGAGGCGTACCAGCTGGCCATGGCGATCCAGGAGCAGCCAGTGGTGGCCACCTTGCCGTTGCACCAGTCCTGCTGGGAGAGCCATTCGATGGCGTCGCACAGATCGTCGCTGTCCTGGCCGTTGCCAAAGTACTCCGCGTCGCCCTCGGAATTGCAGGCGCCCCGGAGGTCCATGGTCACCACGGCGTAGTGGCTCTTGATGAAGGTCATGGCGTCGGGCCCATGGGGGATGCTCCAGGGCGAGGTGACATTCTGATTTCGTTTTATCTCCGCGGCAATATCCGCTTCATGGGACTTGTCGTCCTCCTCTATATCAAAGGGAGGCGGAGCCATATACTCCTTGTCCTTGCCGAAGGGAGTCCAGATCAAAACGGCGGGGACCTTTTCGGGGACTCTGGGCAGGGCCAGGTCACCACACAGGCGGATGCCGTCCCGCATGGGGACGCGGATGTTCTTGTGAATGTCAAAGTCGATGGGAACGGTGTAATCGTCCACAATCTGTCCAGCCTGATAGGACAGGACGTTCTGCTGTGGGTTCATGTCAAAGCCCCGGGCACTTTTGGGATCATCGCCGGGACGCTCGGTGCACTTGAGCTGGGACTTGTGATAAATGATGTCATAGGTCCCCATGTTTTTGCGTTTGATGTCTTCCATTTGCCGAATTACCTCCTTTTAAAACACAGGCGCCGGCTTCGGGGGAAACCGGCGCCTGAAAGCCACGGTCAGCGGCTTACATAGCGGTCATAAGCGTCCTGATAGATCTTAGTCAGCTCGTCGATCTGCATGCCCTTGAGCTGCTCGACGAATGCGTCATACTGACTCATGTCCTCGTCGCCGGAAATGAACTTGGTGATGTGCTCCGCGGCAAAGGTGTAGACGTCGCTGTAGATGGACGAAGCAGTCTCGCCCTCGCTGGCGGTCAGTGTCACACTAGGCAGGGTGCACTGGGCATCGCTGTTTTCCGCCCAGATGTCCGGGGCATCCTTTTGGTCCTGGGTAAATGTGCTGTTCATGCGGTAGGCGTCATAAAGGCACTCGCAGCGCCACAGTGTATAGACGTTCATGGCAAGGGAGCAGGTCATGCCCTGATCATTGGCGGTAATCACGTCGGTGAAGGCCGGGTTGCCATCGGCGTCATATTCAAAGGTATAACCCTCAGTGCCGTAGTTGGCCAGCGTGGCACCCTCCTTGCTGTAGCGGAAGTCCAGCCACTGGATCAGAAGTGGCACATCCTCACAGCCAGTGGTCACATACAGGGCGGGGGTCGCGAGGTTGGGGGTGCGCTCCTTGAAGTGAGTGGTCTCGCCCTCATTCATGGAGGGGTAGGGGATGGCAACTGCGCGGAAGTCCGGGTCCTGGGCCAGATCGGCATAGTAGACCATGTTGTCCCGTTCGACCTTCCAGATACCGCGTTTGTCGGTGATGATCTTATCCTCGTCCGGGAAGGGAGCGCTGTTTAAAAGCTCGTCCGCGTCGATGAGGCCCTCGTCAAACCAGTCGTGCATCAGCTGAATGTAGTCCTTATAGGAATCCTGGACCCAGCCGAACTCCACGGTGCCGTCCTTTACATACACGGGAACAGACATAAAGGATACATCGCCGTATACGTCAAAGCCTGCGGACAGACCGCTGATGTTAAAGCCGGTGAGGGCCAGGGGGGTGCAGTTGTAGTTGTCACGGAAATTGAGAAGCACGTTGTGCCACTGGTCATAGGTGGTGGGGGTGTCCAGGCCCTGCTCGTCCAGCCAGTCCTGACGGATCATGTAACCTTGGTTCAAGGGCTGTTCCTCGGTATAGACAATGCCGAAGCCCGCCATATAGCCGGAATCCGTCAGCAGGGAGGCGTAGTCGTATTCGTCCCGGCGGACCAGATCAAAGTAATGGGGGGCGTACTCCTCGTAGTCCAAAATGTTCACATAGACGTCGTCCTGAATGGCCAGCTCCACGCCGCCGGTGTAGTTGGCGCCCTCGGAGCCGATCAGATCATCGTAGTCGCCGCCGGCAACCATCAGCTGGAAGTTTTCCGTCTGGGTGTCGGGAGACGCCAGATGGAATTCAATGTTGACGCCGGTCATTTCCTTGGCAGTCTGGTAGAACAAATTCTCACTGAGGTCCGACATATAGCCAGTGATCTGAGGATTTAGGGTAGTAAAATAGGTAAAGGTGACGTCCTCTGTGGTGAGAGGCAGCTACATAGGGATGTCGGGGGCTACGTCTGCAATGGATTTATGGCCACCGGGGACCTCCGGGGTCTCGTCAGCCGGCTCCTGGGCAGAGAGGACCTCTGCGGAATCAGCCGTGGGCTGGGGTGCTTCCGCCGTAGGGGCGGCAGTTTCCTCCGAGGGGGCGGGGGCACTGATGTTGGCGGCAGAGGATGCCGCACCGTCGCCGCAGGCGCCCAGCAGACTTAAAAGCAGCGCAAGGGCCAGCAGCAGAGTAGACTTCTTGTACAAAGTTTTCATTGGTACACTCCTTTTCATCATTTCTTTGTTGTAATACCTCCTACATGTCACAATATAACAAATTAGAATTCATTCGTCAATGGTTTTTTAATTCATTTTGCACAAAACATTTGAATTATGGATAGAAGTCGGGAAGAACAAGGCCTTCAGGAAGCCGGCGAAATATGCGTAATAGAAGGGAACAGAGCAGTGTACGCAGAGAGCCAATGAAGGGAGTATGGTCACATTTCATCTGTGCAGTCCCATGGGATTTATGCGGCCCGACATTTGGAAAAAGTGACAGCCAAAACACATGTGTGGTCTGAAAATTGTGCAATTTGCTGTATTTTGCTTCATTTTTTCTACATAAAACGAAGAGGTAAGGGTTGACATGAAAATCAGGAAGATGGTAGTATACTGACAGATGTAATACATCATACCAAGGAGGAATGAGCGATATGAAACGATCGACCAATCTTGTATGCCTGCTGCTGGTGCTGGCTATGCTGTGCGGCATTCTCGCAGGCTGCGGTACCCCTGCGGCTTCTTCGGCAGCGCCTGAGGCATCTGTGTCCGAAGTGGTGCCGGAGTCCACGCCAACCGCAATTCCGGAAGCTTCTGCAGAGGAAGCGTCTGTTCTGGACAGTGCGCTGGAGGGCAACGCCTCCGGGCAGCAGTCTGAGGATGGTATTGCGGCCATGAATACGGAGGGCGTGAAAGAGGGGAAGATCACCTTCCCGCTGGAGGAGCAGAAGACCTTCAGCTTCTGGTTTGCCCCCGAGGCTGATGGCTTAGAGCAGCTCAGCAGCTTCCATGACAATTTGGCTGTCAAGACCTGTGAGGAGCAGACGAATGTGCTGCTGGACTTTATTGAAGTCTCCTTTATGTCTCAGTCCGAGACCTTCAATCTGATGGTGGCCTCCAACGACTATCCGGATATTATCCAGCGCTTTGGCGATAACTATACCAAGGGCATCGATAATGCGATCGATGAGGACATTATTGTGGATCTCACCGATTTGCTTCCGGACTATGCTCCGTATTATTCCCACCTGCGGGACACGAACAATGAGATCAAGAAGTCCACGACCACGGACTCCGGCAGAGTAGGCTCCTTCTACTTCCTGATCGGCGACGCCGACCTGGGCCCCCGTCAGGGACTTTGGGTGCGTGAGGACTGGCTGAATGCGCAGAATCTGGATGTGCCCAAAACCTACGATGAACTCCATGAAGTGCTGCTGAAGTTCAAGGACGCCTATGGGGCCAGTGATCCGCTGCTGCTGACAAACATGGGCTACTTCTCCAACCTGACCCTGCTGGGCGGCTATGACGTAGGCGCCAGCTTCTACAACCAGGATGGGACGGTCAAGTATGGACCCATTGAGGACGGTTTCCACGACTATGTGGAGATGATGCATCAGTGGTACACCGAGGGCCTGATTTCCTCTGACTTTGCCACCCGTACCGAGTTCTCTCTGATGTTTGACGCAACGCCTATTGTCAATGACTCCACAGGCGTGTGGAATGCAAACTACCGGGCTGATGACAGCTGGAAGAACAGCGCCGCAGACCCGAACTTCACCCCGCTGGCGATTCCTGATATGACCAAGACGGGTACGGAACAGATCCATGTCGGCGGCAAGGGAAGCAATGTCAACGCCTACGGATGCGTTGTCTCCACTGGCTGCGACGATCCTGAAACAGCGACTGCTTGGATCGATTGGTGGTATTCCGATGAGGCCACCATGCTCAACAGCTACGGCGTGGAAGGGGAGACCTTCAACTACAATGAGGATGGCCAGCCCTTGTATACGGACCTGATCCTGAACAACCCCGCGGGTTCCGCCCGGGCGATGCGGAATGTTTATACGGGCATGAGCCTTGCATTCCGGGTATTCCGTGTGGTCACGGCCGGCTACGATAACGGCTACGATATTCTCGACCGGGGAACCTGGAACGAGAATCGTGACAATGCCTGGGATATCTCCCTCTTTATTAACCGTACCACCGAGGAGGGCGAGGATTACTCTGCCGTCATGTCTGAGGTGGAGACCTATGTGGAGGAGAACATTCCCAAGTTTATTATCGGCGACAGAGACCTGGCTGAGTGGGATACCTATGTGCAGGATATCAAGAATATGGGCATCGACACGGCGCTGGAGATCCAGAGTGACTGCGTGGAGCGCTACGAGTCCCGCTGATCCCTGAACCAACAAACGAGGGCGGTAGAAAAACCGCCCTCGCTTTCGGCTATTATTTGCGGTATGATAGATGATAGAAAGGAGCTAGCAGCATGAACGAGAAGATTCAGGTAGAATATTCCAAGCTTACATCGCCATTTGAGGGCAAGGGGCCCATGGCGCCTAAGAACTTTGAGGGGCTTGTCCAGGGGACCTTCCAGCTGCCGGCAGGGTATCTGTTTGAGGAAGGGCGGCGTCCCTTCCCGGTGGCAACGGTTCTGGACCGGGATGTGGCCATCAAGATGCGGGACGGCATTACCATCTATTGCGATGTGTACCGTCCTGAGGGGGATGAAAAGGTCCCGGCGATCATCTCCTGGGGCTGCGCGGGAAAGCGCGGCATGAACAACATGCTTGACGGCATGGGCATGGGCCCCGGCGATCCCATGGATATGTCTAAAAAGCCGGATGACATGCCGTCTATGGGCGAAGCCCCCGGCGACGACGGCGGCTTCGGCGACTGGGCCGGCCGGGCGGATATGCCCAAGATGCCTGTGACCCACAAGCAGCCGCCCCGAATGGGCATTCCCAAGACCGCCCTCTCGGGCCTCCAGGCCTGGGAATCTCTGGACCCGGCGGAGTGGGTGCAGTACGGCTATGCCATTGTCTGCTGCGATCCCCGGGGCTGCTACATGTCCGAGGGTGACGTTCGCTATTTCGGAAAGCTGGATGCGGAGGATATCTATGACACCATCGAGGCCCTGGCCGTGCTGCCCTGGTGCAACGGCAAGGTGGCCATGGGCGGCAGCTCCTGGTATGCCATGACCCAGTGGTGCGCGGCCTCCTACGCCCCGCCCCATCTGGCGGCCATCTCCCCCTGGGAAGGCGAGGGCGATTTGTACCGGGATGAGTACATGCGCGGTGGCATCCCCATGGCGGCCATGCCTGCCACCGGGCGGACTTTCGGCTTCGGCAGCATCGAGGATATCTCCAAAATGATGGACAAATATCCCCTGTACAACGAATACTGGGAGGATAAGACCTGGGACTTTGAGAAGATCACGGTTCCGGCCTATATCGTGGCCAGCCTGGGCTCGCAGATGCACTGCCGGGGCGCCTTTGACGGCTACCGCCGTATCGCTTCGGAAAACAAATGGCTCCGGGTCCATGACCGTCAGGAGTGGGTGGACCTCTACGATCCTGAGAGTATGGCGGACCTGCGCCGGTTCTTCGACCACTTCCTCAAGGGCAAGAACAACGGCTGGGAATATACCCCCCGAGTCCGCCTGAGCGTTCTGGATCCCGGCGGAGTGGACAAGGTGAATGTTCCTGCCTCGGATTTCCCGCCGAAGGACCAGCAGTTGAAGAAATACTATCTGGACAGCGAAAGCGGTAAGCTGGTGCCGGATGTGCCTGCGGAAGCTGCGGTTTCCTACAATGCGGAAGCGGAGGATGAGACCGGACGCACCTCCTTTAAGATGACCTTCAACAAGGAGACGAACCTCATCGGTTACGCCAAGATCAAGCTGTGGGTGGAGGCCCAGGGCTATGACGATATGGACCTGTTTATTCGGATACAGAAGACCAATGCCCAAGGCGAAATTCTCTATCAGGACTCCATCTGCTTCCTGTATTCCGGCCCGGATACCATGCTGCGGGTCTCCCTCCGGGAGCTGGACGCGGAGAAGTCCACGGAGAACGAGCCTGTGCAGACCTTCCGGACTGTGCAGAAGCTGAAACCCGGCGAGATCGTGCCCATTGAGCTTGCCTTCTGGCCCACCAGTATGGTGTTCCATCCCGGCGAGACGCTGGAGCTGGTGGTGGCGGGCTACGACTATATGCCCTCCCGGCCCATGGACCGTCCCACCTCTGTGGTGGACAACAAGGGGACCCATATCATTCACACCGGCGGCAAGTACGACTCCTACCTGCTGCTGCCGGAAGTCTATGAACTGTGAGGTATGACATGTCGATCGAAGTTGTATATTATCCGGTAAACCCGGCGGATACACCGGGGTCAGGTTATCCAGGCTTCCAGCCCCATACGGAGGTCTATCCCAAGGGCTATCAGGCTCAGGAGGGACGACTGCCCTTTGCCTGCGACACCATCTGCGAGCAGGATGTGGAGATCGTGCTGCGGGATGGTACGAAGATCTATGCGGATGTGTACCGTCCGGTGAGCGAGGAGCCTGTTCCGGCCATCCTAGCCTGGGGGCC
>CABSAB010000057.1 GCA_902475515.1 uncultured Eubacteriales bacterium
TGAAGGAGGAAGGAATGGAGAATGCCATGGCGAAGACCACCGGAGGCGTGGGTGCGTCGGCCCTCAGCGTGTCCGCGCTGACAGAGTATCCTGTGGAGGCCATTGAGTACATGAACTGGCTGTATACGGAAGAAGGCATCCTGGTTTCCAACTACGGGTTTGAGGGAGATGCCTTCGAGTATGACGAGAACGGGAAGCCCCAGTATACCGCCATCATCACCGAGGCAGAAGGCATGCCGCCTTTCGTGGCGACCTTCCTGCACACCTCCCTGGTGGGCACTCCTTATTACAATACGACGGAGCGGAAGATCGCCAGCTTTACCACTGAGGCAGAGCGCGAATGCATTGATGTTTGGCTGACCGGCCGTACCGGCGCCAACATCTATCAGGGCAAGATGACAGCGGCGGAGAGCGAGGAATACAACCGAACTTGCAGTGATATTGCCACGGCGGCTTCTGAGCAGGGACTGCGCTTTGTCACCGGAGACCGTTCTCTGAGCGAGTATGACAGCTTCCTGCAGGATTTGGAAGGTATGGGATTGAGTCGTTTGACAGAGATCAAACAGGCGGCTTATGACCGGTATTTGGAATCCTGAGCATTTCAGTTCCCCATTTGTGCGGCGCACCAGATTGGTCTCTGGTGCGCCACACCTTTCTTCGTAGATTTCAGTATCCCCTTGACAAAATGCATGTAATTTGATAACATAACATATGTTATATAATAAATGTTATAAATAGGAGGGGGATTATGCCGCCAAAAGCGAAAGTCGGAAAAGCAGACATCACGGCTGCGGCGCTGGATGTTGTCCGCAGCAAAGGGGCGGCCGCCTTGAATGCGCGTGCAGTTGCTGCGGTACTGGGCACATCGACGCAGCCGATCTTTTCCCATTACAAAACAATGAACGAACTGAAGCAGGATGTGATATCCGCTGCGGATGCAGAATATCAAGCCTATCTCGGGCGGGCGATGAAGGCTGGAAAATACCCGGTTTACAAGGCCAGCGGCATGGGCTATATCCGTTTTGCCTGGGAGGAGCGAGAGCTGTTTAAGCTGCTGTTTATGCGGGACCGGTCCGAAGAAGTGATCACAGAGGATCACGAGCAGATTCGTCCGATTTTGGACATCATCAAGACGAACATGGGCCTTTCGGAGCAGGATGCGTTTCGTTTCCATCTGGAGATGTGGATCTACGTTCATGGGATTGCGACCATGACGGCCACGTCTTATTTGGAGTTTGACGAAGAATTTATCAGTCAGGTTCTCACAGACGCCTTTGCGGGACTGCGGGAACGTTATCAAAAAGGGGGAGATATCCATGGAGGCCATTAAAACCATCGGTCTGACAAAGCGGTATGGGCCTGTAACGGCAGTGGATGGTTTGGATATGACCGTTGAGGCCGGGACGCTGTTTTCTCTGCTGGGAGTCAATGGAGCAGGAAAGACCACCACGATCAAAATGCTCTCCGGGTTGACCAGGCCTACAGCCGGGGAGGCGTATCTTGCGGGGAAGTCCATCCGGCAGGACCTTGCTGCTGCCAAGAAGCTTTTGGCAGTTTCACCCCAGGAGACTGCGGTAGCACCGAATCTCACAGTATGGGAGAACCTAATGCTTATGGCTGGCGTCTATGGACTGGCTGGAATCAAACGCCGGGACCGGGTAGCGGAGATCGCTGAACAGTTAGAACTTCAGGAGATACAGAAGCGGCGTGCTGGGAAGCTATCCGGCGGCTGGCAGCGGCGGCTGAGTATCGCGATGGCGTTGATCTCCCAGCCGGAGATCCTGTTTTTGGATGAACCGACGTTGGGCCTGGATGTGCTGGCCCGCAGTGACCTGTGGGACCTGATCCGAAGCTTGAAGGGACGTGTGACAATAATCCTGACGACCCATTATATGGAGGAAGCAGAAGCCCTCTCGGACCGAATCGGGATCATGAAACAGGGAAAGCTGCTTTGCACCGGTACGGCGGAAGACCTCAAGCGACAGGCCGGCACCGAGAATTTTGAAGAGGCATTTGTGCGCCTGGTAAAGGGGGAGGGAATATGAAACTGTTTTCCTTTGCGTCCCGGACGGGAAAAGAAATCCTGCGGGACCCGCTGACACTGGCCTTCGGGCTGGGATTTCCGGTGGTGTTGCTGCTGCTGTTTCATGCGATCCAAAAAAATGCCCCTGTGGTCCTGTTTGAGATCCAGAATATTACACCGGGGATAGTCGTATTTGGGCTGGCGTTTATGACGCTGTTTTCTGCGATGCTGATTGCCCGAGACCGCAGCAGCGCCCTGCAGCAGCGCCTGTACACAACGCCTTTGACCGCGCTCGATTTTATTTTGGGTTATACACTTCCAATTTTGCCCATGGCGCTGGGGCAGACAGTGGTCTGCCTTGCGGTGGCGGTGGTCATGGGGCTGCCGGTCTCCATGAATCTGCTGTTTGCAGTGGTGATGATGATTCCCGCGGCGCTGTTTTTTGTTGCACTTGGATTGCTGTGCGGCAGTTTATTCACGGATAAGCAGGTAGGCGGCATCTGCGGAGCGCTGCTGACAAATCTGACAGCCTGGCTTTCTGGGGCATGGTTTGACTTGGAATTAGTGGGCGGAACCTTTCAAAAGATCGCCAATGCTCTTCCCTTTGTCCATTGTGTGGAGCTAGAACGGGCGGCATTGGGCGGAAATTTTAGCGCGATGGTTCCGCATATCTATTGGGTGCTTGGCTATCTTGGGGTGGCTGCCGTGGCGGCGGTGCTGGTGTTTTTATGGAAAATGCGGCGGCAGTAACGGCAAAAAGTAAAAGAGATAATCTTCGATACCGGAGCACTATAGTATAGGATCAATTAGGCCATGAATACAGAAATAGAAGCACGTTTTTTGGATCACAATATATTTGAGGCGTTTACCGTCCGGAACCACACAAGGGTTCCGGACGGTTTTCTTAAAAATCAAGTACTATTACACAAATGGTATACAAGTGTGCCGATTCGGCATTGGTATTTTTCACGCCGGTGGGGTATAGTTTTCTTAGATAAGCGCGGGAGCTATCTCTGTGCGATTCACTGAATTAAAGGAGGTCATACACCATGGGCAAAAAACAATTAACGCCCGAACAGCAGGTCACCCGGTGGGAGCACATCCGTGAGATCGAAAACATCATGGGTAAGGTAACCTACTACGGTATCTACTGTTGGGATAAAAAGGTCTGGGATGAGATGTGGTGCAAGAAGGCACCGGAGCCCACCCTGGGCTTCAACAACGGTTATTACAAGGGCTATGACGCCATTTCCGGCTATTATGACGCCTGCGTGAAGCTGATGAAGATCAGAACCAAGGCGGTGAAGGAGGCCAACCCCGAGGAGTTCGCGGGCAAAACTGTGGACGAAATTTTCGGTGTGGGTTCTCTGGACGTCAACAACTTCACCACCCCTATCATTGAGCTGGCCGACGACATGAAGACCGCCAAGGGTCTCTGGTACTATATGCGCGGCAACACCAACTACGATGAGACCGGCATTGCCACCTACCATCAGTGGGGCTGGGTCGGCGTGGACTTCATCTATGAGGACGGCGCCTGGAAGATCTGGCACATGGTGAATGCGGAGGATCTGAACTTCCGGGCCGGCACCAGCTGGGTAGAGAAGGCCGAGCCGCTGCCGGTTCTGCCCGAATACGCGGCCATTGCCGATTTCAAGTTCCCGGAGCCCAACGTACCCCAGGAGGTCTATCAGCTGTGGCATGACCGCCGGAAGACCGTGGATTTCCCCGGCGCTCCCCAGCCCTACAACACCTTTGCTGATACCTTCAGCTACGGGCTTTAAGAAAGGAGGACGAGTTTATGGAATATGCAGTAAAAAAGCAGTTTACTGATGAGGAGCTCATTCAGCGGGTTACAGACGTGATGGAAATCCGCAACGTCATGGGCCGTCATGCCTACTATCATGCCAAGGGCATGCACGAGAAGGAGCTCAAGGAGATCTGGGTGCAGAAGCCCGAGAACCAGAAAACGGCCTCCTTCGGTCAGAACTGGGGCTACAATGTAGGGATGGAGCGCATCGACGCCTATTACGGCAAGGGCGGTGTGGAGAATTTCCAGAAGGACCTGGAGGAGCTCGCCGCGGCTGATCCCAGCGTCAAGGTCACGCCCGAGAATCTGGGCATTGGCTCTTTGGTGGTACATATGCTGACGGCGCCTTACATCGAGGTAGCCGGCGACGGCAAGACCGCCCAGGGCTTGTGGTATTCTCCCGGCGCTGTGGGCGGCGTGCATCCCGACCACTCCGACGGTATGCTGATGTATGAGAAGTACGGTGTGGACTTTATCAAAGAGGACGGCGAGTGGAAGATCTGGCACCTGTTTGTAGGTACTGATTTTGCCGTGCCCGCCGGCCAGGACCTGAAAGGCGACACCCCCTTGGAGATCGAGCGAAAGATCGCCGCGGGCGAGATGGAAAAGCCTGTCCATCCTGCGGCCCAGATCAAGGATCCCGCGTTCATTCCCATGGATGCCTATTCTCTGAAATACAACTACAGCTTCTATCCCCCGCTGCCGGAGCCCTATTACTCCTTTGACGAGTGCGTCAGCAACGGCCCCGAGGGCAACCCCAACTACAAGAAGGAGGGCTGAGAACCATGTCTGATCTGCATACCAGAATCCAGCGTGCCGTGGGCGCGGTGGAGTGCGAAAAAGTTATGAGTCGTCACGTCTACTGGCATTCTGCCGGTATTCACCGTGACGAGTGGGAAGAGTATTGGTCCAAGGATGTCAAGATCACCTGGGGCCACGGCTGGGGCCGTCAGGATGACCGCTACAGCTACTACTTCAGCTATGTGCTGGAGAAGGAGCGGAACGCCTTTAAGAGCTTCATGAGAACGAAGCTGAAATATCCCGACGCGGAAAACTGCGTGCGGCTGGACGGCATGGCGGAGTATTCCAACCATCTGACCACCTCTCCCGTGATCGAGGTGGCGGCTGACGGTAAGACCGCCAAGGGCCTGTGGTACACCCCCGGCTTCATCAACAGCCATGCCTCCGACAATGGCCAGATCCGTTCCCAGGCCCTCTGGGAGCGTTACGGCGGCGACTTTGTCCTGGAGGACGGACGCTGGCTCTATAAGAACCTGCGTGTCTGCCCCGACATCGGCGGAAATGTGGGCGGCGGTGGCTTTGCCTACCGCGTCCGGATGCCGTTCCCGCCTCCCGCGTCGAAGGACGGTAAGGGTGGCCCGCAGATGCCGCCTCCCGACATGGGTGGCAGCAATGAGGACATCCCTGGCATGATGCCGAAGAAGCCCGGCGCGTCTCCCGCAGCGCAGTCCATGGTGGCGCCCGCTACCCCCGGCCCGCTGTTCACCGACTGGACTAAGCTGACAGTTCCTCAGGTGGTGCCCATCCCCGAGCCCTATACCACCGACAGCGAGATCTGGCACTACAACGACAACCAGTGCCTGGAGCAAGACGACTAACATGGATATGGAAATCCCCCCCGGAGCAGTGCTCCGGGGGGATTTGTACCGCCAGTTAGAAGACGGTAGATTATCGGGCAGACAAATGGACAAAACTGCCTGACTTTGCAAGGTCTTGCAGATGGCGGAATATGAAACATGAAAAAACTAGAAAGGAGGTTTCCGCTATCAGCCGCATCCTGCTATCTCTATGAGAGATCGTAAACAGCATACCACTTTTTTGCAGAAAGCACCAATGCCGAATCGGTATTGATCTATATCATTCATGTAATGCTTTGGACAATTTGAGTTGTGTTCGCAACCCATTACATGAACGGTATGCAAGCGTACCGATTCGGCATTGGTTTATAAAATGGGGCTGTGGTAAGATGAACTTACATAGAATGCAGATTCTATCATATTCGAACTATAAGGAGTTGGTCATATTGAAGCTAACGGTAAACACAGATTGCTGCAGCTGTTCCTATTGCTACCGGGCCTGCCCTGTGGGCGCGCCTTACTACGATGGGGAAAAGACCCGCATCGACCGGGAAAAGTGCATCAGCTGCGGGGCATGTGTGAAGAAGTGTCCCATGGGAGCCATCTATGACGAGGAGAATCCCCCGGTACCCATGGCGGCCCATGCGCCCACAAAGCTTGACTGTGATGCGCTGATCATTGGCGCGGGCGGCTCCGGCATGATCGCTGCCTGCCGTATTGCCGAGGAGACCGGAAAGAAAGTTATCGTGCTGGAGAAGGCCAAGCGCACCGGCTGCGGCGCCATTCATGTGGCAGGTCCGCTGCAGTTCTTCGATACCAAGTGGGCCCTGGACGCCGGTGCAAAGCCTGTGGTGGATGAAAAGATTCGGCAAACCATTGAATTAAACGGCGACCATCTGGATCACAAGCTGGTGGATAAGACCCTGCGGGCCATGCCCCGGTTCTTTGACTGGCTGTCGTCCTTCTCCCTGTGTGAGCAGAAGTTTGAGTTGACAGAGGCCCGTGCCGGCGGCCCCGGCGGTCCTCCTCCCATGCCCGATGGCGATGAGGATATGCCACCGATGCCCGGTGGGGATGACGTTATGCCAGGCGCAGGAACCGGAATGCCCGGCAGCGGCATGGGTGGGAACACCGGCTTGGTGGTGGATACCAAGAGCCTGAATCCGCCGTCTCCCGCGTTCCATAATGCCGGTGAGTTTATTATGGATAATCTGTTCCGCTATGCGGAGGAGCTGGGCGTTCAGGTGCTCACCGAGACGCCCGCAAAGAAGTTTATTCTGGATGACGAGGGCCAGGTCATCGGTGTCCATGCCCAGGACCCCGGCGGCGATGTGAACATTACCTGCAAGGTGTGCCTGGTGGCGGCGGGCAGTTTGCTCATGAGCGAGGCCCTGAAAAAGGCGGAACCGGACTACGCCGACGCCTATCTCCCCCGGTTTGCCCATGCCATCAATACATACACTGGTGACGGCTTTGAGATGTGCAAAGAGGCGGGGGTAGCCTGATCGTAGGTCAGACCGTCGGGATTGTTCAAAATCACGTCGGTATAGGAGATATTGCCGTCTTCGTCCACGGTATAGGTCTCGTCCTCCACGCCGTAGGCCACCAGAGCGCGGCCCTCCTCGGTGAAGCCGTAGTTCAGGAACTCCATGGCGGCCTCGGGGTCGTCACAGCTGGTGCTGATATAGGCGGTGGTGAGGCTCTTGGCATTGGTGGACATCATGTGATAGTCCTCGCCGGAGAAGGCGAAGGGCTCAGCCCGCCAGTCGGGGGTGTCGGCCATGGCCGCATAGGCGGTGTCGGCAAACTTGCAGTCATCCTGCCATACGCCGCACTTGCCGGAGTAGAAGGAGGACTCCCAGTTGCCGTTCTCCTTGCTGGTGCTGAGGAAATCGTCAGTGATGAGGCCGTCTTCATACAGCGAGTGCAGATACTCCAGATAGTCCACATAGGCATCGGTGGCATGGCCGCAGATGACCTCGGTGGAGCCGGGCTCTGTGAGCTGGAAGTTGACCATCTTAAAGCCCATGGCGGTGAAGTTGAAGGCAAATTCCGCCGCGCTGTCCAGATCGGAATTGATGAGCAGAGCGTTGGGCGTATTGTATTTCTCCTTGAATACCTTCAGTACCTCGGTGAGTTCGTCCAGTGTGGTAGGAGCACTCAGGTTCTGCTCCTCCAGCC
>CABSAB010000058.1 GCA_902475515.1 uncultured Eubacteriales bacterium
TCCTGGGTGGGCTTGCTTGTGATCAACAGTCTGCTAGTGCTTCCGGCCGCCGCTGCCCGTAACTTTGCGAAAAATTTACGTCAATTTCACCTTTATTCGGTGCTGGGGGCGTTGATTTGTGGGATTTTGGGTCTGATGACCTCATACTACTGGGGCTGCTCCGCAGGTGCCGCCATCTCGCTGCTGCTGGCGATCTATTTCTTCGCCGGATTTTCGCTGCGCCGGGCGGGGACCTGAGCGGGAAAAGCCTCACCCCAAAGGGGAGATAACCATGCGTTACGCATTCAACGATGACATTCAAATACAGAAAAGACGCCAGGCTGACGTGCTTATCGTAGGCGCGGGCATTGCAGGGCTGTATACGGCGCTCCACATTGCGCCGGATAAGTCCGTGATGGTCCTGAGTAAGGAGAGCATCGAGATCAGCAACTCGTATCTGGCCCAGGGCGGCATTGCCGCGGCGATCCTGCCGGATGACCAGACGGTGTTCCATGTGGAGGACACCCTGGTTGCCGGGGCGGGCCTGTGCGACCGGGAGGCTGTGGAGGTCCTGTGCGCCGAGGGACCGGGGGATATCAAGACCCTGGTAGACCTGCATGTGCCCTTTGACCTCAACGCCTACGGCGATCTTTCCGTAGGCCGGGAGGGCGGCCACCACAAAAACCGCATTGTCCACGCCGGCGGCGACGCCACGGGACGGGAAGCAGTCAAGACCCTGGCGGCCATTGCCCAGAAGCGGGAGAATATCACCTTTCTGGAACACACCTGCTTGGTGGATATTCTGCTGGACGAAAAGGGCGAGGTCTGCGGGGCCCTGCTGAACAACGACGGCTATATCCTGCTGAATACCGGAAATGTGGTCATTGCCACCGGCGGCATCGGGCAGATCTACGAATATTCTACCAATCCTGCCGTGGCCACCGGCGACGGACTGGGGGCGGCCATCCGCTGCGGGGCCAAGCTCCGGGATATGGAGTTTATCCAGTTCCACCCTACGGGCTTGTACAGCGCGGAAAAGGAGAGCCGGTCCTTCCTGATCTCGGAGGCCGTCCGGGGCGACGGTGGAAAGCTCATCAACGCCAAAGGCGAGCGCTTTATGGCTGGCAAGCATGAGCTGGGAGAGCTGGCCCCCCGGGATATCGTGGCCCGGGGCATCCAGGCGGAGCTGACGGAATCCGGGGAGAATCATGTGTTTATCGACATTACCCACCGGGACCGGGAGTATCTGGAAAAGCGGTTCCCCACCATCTTCCATGAATGCCTCAGCCGGGGTATCGACATATCGAGGGACTACATCCCTGTGCGCCCTGTGCAGCACTACATGATGGGCGGTATTGCCACGGACCTCCATGGCATGACCAATATCGTGGGCCTGTTTGCCTGCGGAGAGGCGGCCCGAACGGGGGTCCACGGGGCCAACCGGTTGGCCTCCAACTCCATGCTGGAGTGCCTGGTGTTCGGGCGGCGGGCGGCGGAGCATATCAATTTGCTGGATCGCCCCATTCCGGCGGAAACGGCCTTGCCTGAGGCGGTCCCCCATCTTTCCACGGAGAAGCTGGGGGTGGACTACGAGGGCCTGCGGCTGAAGCTGCGGCATACCATGAACGAAAACGCCTATATCGTCCGCACGGACCGGGGCCTGGAGCGGGCCCAGGGGGAGATCGCGGAGATTTTTGAGATCCTCCAGAAAAATTATCTGGAGGACCGGGCCTATCTGGAGCTGATCAACCTCTGCATGGTCTCCATGGAGATCTTGAAGGCGGCCAGGGCACGGAAAACCAGCGTGGGGGCCCACTACATCGTCGACGAAAAGGGAGAAAAGCTATGAATTATCTGGGTTTGGATGATTTTATTTTTGATGCCCTGCGGGAGGATATCGGCACCGGAGATATCACCACCGAGTGTTGTGTACCTGCGGAGGAGCAGTCCCGGGCGGTGTTCCGCTGCAAGGAAGCGGGCGTTGTGTGCGGTCTTCCTGTGGCGGAGCGGGTGTTTGCCCTGCTGGATTCCAATGTGAACTTTACGGCTAAGGTGCCGGAGGGGACAGCGGTCCGGGTGGGCGATATCGTGGCGGAGGTCTCCGGCCCCTCCCGGAGTATCCTCTCCGGCGAGCGGCTGGCGCTGAACCTCATGCAGCATATGTCCGGGGTTTCCACGAAGACTGCCGAAATGGTGGAAAAGGTCCGAGGGACGAACGCCGTCATTGTGGATACCCGCAAGACCACTCCGGGGATGCGGGTGCTGGAAAAGTATGCGGTCCGCATGGGCGGCGGTACCAACCACCGGTTTAATCTGGCGGACGGTGTGCTCATTAAGGACAACCATATTGTGGCCGCCGGGGGCATCATGAATGCTGTGAACAACGCCCGGAAGATCGTCCCCCACACGCTCAAGATCGAGGTGGAGACCACGAATTTTGACGAGATCCGGGAGGCCCTTTCCGCCGGAGCGGATATCATCATGCTGGACAATATGTCCTGCGAGGATATGAAAAAAGCCGTGGAGCTGATTGGCGGCCGGGCAAAGGTGGAGGCCTCCGGCAACATGGGTGTTCGGGACATCTCCGAGGTGGCGAAAACCGGTGTGGACCTCATTTCCGTCGGTGCCCTGACCCATTCCGTGGCGGCGTTGGATATCAGCTTGCAGTTCCAGAAATAACGGCAGATGGCTAAAAAATGAAGGTTTTGCCCGATTCTTGGAAGGTGATTTCATGTTTTTGACCACTACGCCTGTGGACCTGGACCCGGCGGAGGTCTCCTCTTTTGTGGGGATGCTGAAAAGCCTGTCCCTTTCCGCAGCGCTGAAGATCATTGTGCTGATCCTGGTACTGGTGATCCTGGTAAAGCTTTTGCAAAAGCTCTTTGACCGGTTCCTCAGCCGCTCCAAAATTGACCGGAGCCTTTTTGGATTTTTGCGGGCCGGGGTAAAGATCCTGCTGTACTTCATCGCCGCCACCATTGTGGCGGGCAGTCTCCATGTTGACGTGACCAGCCTGATCGCTGTGCTCAGCGTGGCGGGCCTGGCCCTGTCCCTGGCATTGCAGGGTGCGCTGAGCAACCTGGCCAGCGGCATTGTGATTCTCACCACCAAGCCCCTGCACGCCGGCGACTATGTGGCCATCGGTGACCAGGAGGGCTATGTGGAGGAGATCGGCATGACCTACACCAAGCTTGCAGCCTACGACCGGCGGATCATCTTCATCCCCAACAGCTCCGTCACCTCCGGGAGCATCATCAACTACACCGTGGAGGGAAAGCGCCGGGTGGATCTTACCGTCACCGCCAGCTATGATGCAGAGGTGGACGCGGTGAAGGATGCCCTCCGCAGCGCTGTGGAGCAGGTGCCGGATTTCCTGTCGGACCCGCCGGTATTCGTCCGGGTCAGCGCCTATGAAGAAAGCGCCATTGCTTATACCGTGCGCGCCTGGTGCGGATGTGAGGACTATTGGGATTGCTATTACGATTTGCTGGAGGCCGTCAAGGCCGCCTTTGACGAGCGCGGCATCCACATGACCTACCCCCACCTCAATGTGCATATGGTGGATCAGAACGGATAAAAAACGCCCCCGATGGAAACTTTCCATCGGGGGCGAATTGTATGCGCTTATTCCAGATTCTTTTTGAGCGTTTCCAACTCATCCTGCAGGGCTGGGGGCAGCTTGTCGCCGAAGTCCTTGTAGAATTCTTCGATGTTGGCAACGTCCTCTTTCCAGAGGTCTTTGTCCACGCTGAGAAGGCCGGTCAAAGTCTCCAGAGAGACGTCGGTGCCCGTGAGGTCGATATCCTCGGGATACGGCTCGTAGCCGATGGGGGTCTCCTGTGCGTCCACCTCGTCAAAGCAGCGCTTGAGGATCCACTCTAGCACCCGCATGTTGTCGCCGAAGCCGGGCCAGATGAAGTTCCCGTCGTCGTCGGTGCGGAACCAGTTGACGTTGAAGATCTTGGGCTGCTTGGGGATGATTTTCCCCATGTCCAGCCAGTGCTGCCAGTAGTCGCCCATGTGGTAGCCGCAGAAGGGCCGCATGGCCATGGGGTCCCGGCGGAGGACACCTACAGCGCCCGTGGCGGCGGCGGTGGTCTCCGAGGCCATGATGGAGCCCACGAACACGCCGTGCTGCCAATCCCGGGACTGGTACACCAGCGGGGCGGTCTTGGCCCGGCGTCCGCCGAAGATGATGGCGGAGATGGGCACGCCCTTGGGACTGTCAAACTCGGGGGAGATGCAGGGGCAGTTCTTGGCGGGTGCCGTAAAGCGGGAGTTGGGATGGGCGCCCTTTTCCGTGGAGGTCTCGCCGTTCCAGGGGCGGCCCTGCCAGTCCTCTGCATTCGTAGGAGGCGTCTTGTTGAGGCCCTCCCACCATACGGTGTTGTCGTCCTTATTCAGCGCCACGTTGGTAAATAGCGTGTTTTTCGCGGTGGAGGCCAGGGCGTTGGGGTTGGATTTCTGGGATGTACCGGGGGCCACGCCGAAGAACCCGTTTTCAGGGTTCACGGCCCAGAGCCGTCCGTCCTCGCCCACCCGGAGCCAGGCGATATCGTCGCCCACGCACCAGACCTTGTAGCCCTTTTTCTGATACTCTTCCGGGGGAATCAGCATGGCCAGGTTCGTCTTGCCGCAGGCGGAGGGGAAGGCAGCGGTCACATAGCGGATCTCGCCTTCGGGGTTCTGAATGCCCAAAATCAGCATATGTTCAGCCATCCAGTTCTCTTGACGGCCAAGATAGGATGCAATACGCAGGGCGAAGCACTTCTTGCCCAGCAGCACGTTTCCGCCGTAGCCGGAGTTGATGGACATGATGGTGTTGTCCTCGGGGAACTGGACGATGTACCGCTCCTCCGGGTCCAGGTTGGCCTTGGCGTGGAGTCCCTTGATAAAATCGCCGTCGGTGCCCAGGGCTTCCAGCACATCCATCCCCACCCGGGTCATGATGGTCATGGAGATGACCACATAGATGGAGTCTGTCACCTCAATGCCGTACTTGGCAAAGGGCGAACCCACCACACTCATGGAGTAGGGGATCACATACATGGTCCGTCCCTTCATGGCGCCGTCATAAAGTTTGTTGAGTTTGGCGTACATCTCTTTGGGGTCCATCCAGTTGTTGGTGGGGCCGGCATCCTCCTTTTTGCGGGAGCAGATAAAGGTGCGGTCCTCCACCCGGGCCACATCCGTGGGATCGGAACGGTGCAGATAGCAGCCGGGGAGCTTCTCCTGATTCAGGGTGATGAATTCCCCGGTGGAAACGGCCTCCGCCCGGAGCCGGGCAAGCTGGCTTTCCTCCCCGGTGATGAGCTCCACAGACTGGGGCTTTACCAGGGCGGTCACCTCATCCAGCCAGGCATTGACCTTGACATTTTTGGTAAGTGCCATATTTTTACCTCCATAGAAACCGCAGGGCCCCTCGCAGCCGGGACCAGAGCGGAAAAATACATTACCATCATACCCCAAATTCCGGTACAATGCAAGTGCGGATTGGACAAAGCGCCGGGGAGGGAGATTTTGCCGCCGGCGGGAAATTTCCCGGGGGTTACGGTTGCAAAGCCGGGGATTTTTTGATATATTATAACAAGCAAGCCCCGGCGATCCGGGTAGAGGTAGATCAGCGGCTGCGAGGGCGGCTTTTGGCCCTGCTCCTGGCGGCGTGTATGCTGCTGGGCGTGCTGACGGCCTGCGGCGATAAAAAGAATCCCATGGCCACCTTGACGCTGGAGGATGGGGACGAGGTGCTGATCTACCTCTACCCGGACAAGGCCCCCAACACGGTGGCGAATTTTATCTCTCTGGCAAACGCCGGATTTTATGACGGGTTGACCTTCCACCGGGTGGTGGAGGGCTTCGTGATGCAGGGCGGAGATCCCAACGGCGATGGCACCGGCGGCCCGGGCTATACCATCGACGGTGAGTTTGCCGACAACGGATTCAAGAAAAACGATGTTCCCATGGAGGAGGGCGTTATTGCCATGGCCCGGTTCGGCAGCGGCGGCAGCGATACGGCAGAAGCTTATAACTCCGCCGGCAGCCAGTTCTTCATTCTCATGGCGAACAAGGACAATCTCCAGGGCCAGTACGCGGCCTTCGGCAAGGTGTTCTCCGGGATGAACGTGCTTCAAAAGCTCTCCCAGGTGGATGTGAACTCCAAGGACAAGCCCCGGGAGGACGTGATTATCAAATCCATCCGGGTGGAGACCTACGGTAAGGACTACGGCGAGCCGGTCACCACCCCCAAGGAGGAGACCGGGTCCCAGGTGGAAACGGAATAAAGAAAATCAAGCTGCCATGACAAGAAAGAGCCGAACGGCTTGCTTGTGATGGCAGTTTGCTTTTGCAAAAGGTGGGAGCCTTTGGTTTAAGGAGGCAGCGGTTTGAAACGGAAAGTATTGAAAAACAACTGGAAGTCTTATTTGGTAGTCCTTTTATGTGGGATTCTCGCAGGGGTCGGCACACGGCTGACAGACTACTGCGGAGCGGACACTCTGTGGAGCTTTTCTTCCATTGCGACGCTGTATGGGTTTTGGATCATCAGCGTGACCGTGATTGTCCTGCTGAGCACCTCGAACCTGTGTGCCGGGGTCTGCTCGTTCTTGTATCTGTTCGGCATGACGGTCAGCTTTTACGGCCTGTTGTATGTGCTGGGGCTGTACCTGCCCAGGTTTCATAACGATGGGTTTCAGACGAGCCTGTTTCTAATGTATACGGGGTTGTCAGCTTGCTGCGGCATTGGGGCGGCATTGCTGTATGTCTGGGAGAGAAATACAAGGATCGGTGCCATTTTGTATGCACTTCCCGTGGGGGCGTTGTTGGCGGAGGCAGTTGGCACAGGGGTCTACCTGGTGAACCGGTCCACGTTTTTATTTCAGTTTCTGATGGATGTTTTGGCGGCGGTGATTTTCGGCGTCCTGTTTTTCAAAAGAACGGCTCATAAAGGGTTCTATGGGGTGGCGGTTTTGCTGGGAACAGCGGCGGTGTACATGCTGATCTACCGGCCGAATCTGCCATGAAAAAATGAATTTGGAACGGAGTACAGCAATGCGTTATGGACAAATGGTAACCGGAAAATTCCTCCGGCGGCCCAACCGCTTTATTGCCCATGTGGAGATCAATGGCCGGGAAGAGGTTTGCCATGTGAAAAACACAGGCCGCTGCCGGGAACTCCTACGGCCCGGGGCGGAGGTCTGGTGTGCGGTGTCGGACAATCCGAATCGCAAAACGAAGTATGACCTCATCACGGTACGCAAGGGGGACTACCTCATCAACATGGACTCCCAGGCTCCCAACAAGGCCGCAGGAGAATGGTTGGAGCGTGGCGGACTTGGCCCGGCAGAGCTGGTGAAGCCTGAGCAGAAATTTGGGAATTCCCGGTTTGACTTCTATCTGGAGCGGAGCAGAAAAGGAATGTATCTGGAGGTCAAGGGCGTGACCTTGGAGGATGGCGGTGTGTGCCGTTTCCCCGATGCCCCCACAGAAAGCGGTTCGTCTCCAAAGTTTTCAAAGCCGCACCTCCACAAAATCACCGATTTCCATGGTGTCCTCCGTGATGGTGCAGTCCACCGCCAGCACCCGGACCCCAGCGGCAGCAGC
>CABSAB010000059.1 GCA_902475515.1 uncultured Eubacteriales bacterium
TATCTGTATCAGCACACCATTTGATAGAGCGCCCGCCGTGCGCCTCAATGATCCGCCGGGTGGCCTGAAGGCCCAGGCCCGCGCCCCACTTGGGGTCGGGGATCTGCCCCCGGTGCTCACTGCGGAAGAAGACCACGCTCAGCTGATCCGGCGGGATGCCCTGACCCCGGTCCCGGACAGAGATCAGTATCCGGCCTTTCTGCACGCGACAGGCCAGGGTAATCATTTGGTCCGGCTGGGAGTATTTTACGGCGTTGGACAGCAGGTTCATAATGGCCTGCGTCAGCAGCACCGAGTCCGCAGTACACGGACAGATATTCGGTGGATAGAGAATCTCAAGCTGCAGCCCGATGTCCGCAAAGAGGGGCAGCAGCGTATCCTCCAGGTGCTGAAAGTACTCCCGCATATCAAACCGCACCGGGTTCAGCAGCAGCTGGGAAGCGGCGTAGCGCTCCAGATTTTCCGTGGAGCGGAGCAGCTGATACAGCCCGCGGTTGACCACGGAGGCCTGCTCCAGGGCGGAGGGGTCCTCCAGCTGGGCAAGCAGCGGAAGCGCTTTCGGCGCCGCCGCCATAATAGACGAGAGCGAGTTCCGGAGCTGCTGGGCGGTGGAGAGCATGGTCTGGCTGTTTTCTACCACTGCGGCAGGGGTCACAGTGCAAAGGTGATACGGGGAAATAGCAGTAACGGAAACATCATAACGGCTTCCGAGGATCGATGCGGTGAATAGCAGGCTGCCTTCCTGCTGTTGCTCCAAATGCTGCTGAAGATCGATGCCAAAAAACTGGCCTGCGGTGAAACCGCTCAAGACGCCGGGGAACAGGCGCTGTGCCTCCGGGCTGACGGCAAGAATGCGGTCGCCCTCCAGCAGGATCTGAGCCTGGGAGGTGATGCGAAGCAACTGCCTGATGGTGTCCAGTGGAGTATTTTCCATGGTACGGCCTCCTAATTCTTGGGGGTGCAAACACGTTTAGCATTTCCAGGAAGCAAGAAAATAGCCCAGAAATATATGGAATGCACCGGTTACGGCAGCGTATACATAATCATCTTATCGAAGTTCCTTTGGAAAAGCAATGGTCGGAATGTGTGTTTTTTTGTCGCATTCTATAGATGTTCTGGTGAAAGCAGAAAAAATGTAGAAAGGCTTTACCTTTCCCGGGAGATATTGTATAATAGGCCCTGTACAATTGAATAAAAAGGAGAAGTCTTGTAATGAGTGTAAAAGTGGGTATCAACGGCTTCGGCAGAATCGGACGACTGGCAGTCCGGGAAGCCGCCTACCGGGACGACGTGGAAATCGTTGCCATCAACAACACCGTCACACCGGATTACATGGTCTACAAGCTCAAGTATGACTCCGTGCACGGGATCTTCCCCGGGGAGCTGAGCTACGATGACAATGCAATCTATGTGTGCGGCAAGAAAATCGTGACATTCCGGGAGAAAGATCCCGGAGATGTGGACTGGGCCAGCGCCGGCGCAGAGTACATCATCGAATCCACCGGAAAATTCACCACTGCGGAGAAGTGCGCCGGGCATTTCAACAGCCCCTCGGTGAAGAAGGTCATTATCTCCGCCCCGGCCAAGGACGATTCTCCCATGTTTGTCATGGGCGTCAATAACGAGACCTATGACCCCAGTATGAAGGTCATCTCCAATGCTTCCTGCACCACGAACTGCCTGGCGCCGCTGGCAAAGGTCTTGAACGACAAGTACGGGATCGAGATGGGGCTCATGACCACCATCCATTCCACCACTGCCTCCCAGAAGACCGTGGACGGCACCTCCAGCAAGGACTGGCGGGGCGGACGGGCCTCCGAGGGCAACATCATCCCCTCCTCCACCGGCGCGGCCAAGGCTGTGGGCCGGGTGATCCCGGAGCTCAACGGCAAGCTCACGGGCATGAGCTTCCGCGTTCCCACGCTGGACGTGTCTGTGGTGGACCTGACGGTGGAATTGAAGCAGACCACCAGCTATTCTGAGATCTGCAAAACCATCAAGGAAGCTTCGGAGACCTATATGAAGGGCATTCTGGGCTATACGGAGGACGACGTGGTGTCCATGGATTTTGTAGGGGATAAGCGCACTTGTATCTTTGATTCCAAGGCGGGCATTGAGCTCACCAACCAGTTCCTGAAACTGGTGGCCTGGTATGATAACGAATCCGGCTATACCAGCAAGACCCTGGACCTGGTGGCCTATGTGGCCGGCAGAGATCGGGAGGCCGGCGTTTAAAGCATCAAAAACGGAAGCATCGCACTGCGGCGCTTCCGTTTTCTTCGACCGGGCACTTTTACACGGTTGTGTGATAAAGCTTGACGAACCGGCACGAAGTTGGTATAGTGATTGGGAGCAAGGAGGCGCAAATATGTTTGGCGTTTTGGTAAATACAGGGACGGTGCTGCTGGGGAGTATCATCGGCCTGCTTTGTAAAAGGGGCATCCCCGAGCGGCTCTCCACCGCAGTGATGACGGCCATCGGCCTTTGTACTATGGCCATTGGATTTTCGGGGCTGCTGGATGGAGAGAACACGCTGGTGCTGATCATCTCGGTGGTGCTGGGCGTGATCATCGGAGAGCTTCTGGATCTGGACGGCCATGTGAATGGCCTGGTGGAAAAGGTGGCGGGAAAGGCCGCCGGAGAAGGGAAAGCCGCCCAGATCTCCCAGGGGTTCATCACCGCGTGCCTGCTGTTTTGCGTCGGGGCCATGACCATCGTGGGGTCCCTCAATGCAGGGCTCCGGGGCGACAACGAGATGCTGTTGACCAAATCTCTGCTGGATTTCATCTCCTCCATGATGCTGTCGGCCACCTTGGGCGTTGGGGTGCTGTTTTCGGCGGTGTTTGTGTTGGTGTTCCAAGGGGCTATCGTGCTGCTGGCGCAGTTCCTGGCGCCGGTGCTGTCAGAGGCATGCATCGCGGAGCTGACCTGCGCGGGGAGCCTGATGATCCTGGCACTGGGATTAAACATTGTGGGCATCACCAAGATCAAGGTCATCAACTTCCTGCCGGCGCTGCTGCTGGTGCCGTTGGTGCTCTGGGGCTTGGGATGCATCGGTATATAAACAAAACACGGGACGGCCTTAGGGCCGTCCCGTGTTTGTTTTCTCGCGGGGTTCCAGCAGGTCCGAATAGGAGACCTTCAGGATCGTTCGCAGTGCCCGAAGCTCATCCAGATAGATGTGCCGCTGGCCCACCTCGATCTTGGCCAGGGCACTGCGGGTGAGGTCGCAGCCCTCCAGCTGCATCTTGGCGGCAAGCTGCTCCTGGGTCAACCGGCGGGCCTCCCGGTGTTGGCGGACAGCTTGACCCACCTGCTTTTCGTAGACGTGGTCCATGTATTTCTGCTCCATCTTTTCCAAAGTTTTGCACTGTTTTAGGTGCAAAATCGTTGACATTATTGTATCGGAGCAGTATAATGTTTATGCACCCATACTGGTGCAATTGTTATAATCAGGGAATAAAGGATGTCTCCCGTCCTTTTTCAATAACCATAACTAGGCGAAACGCCGGACCGAGCTGGTCCGGCGTTTCGTCTCTGGCCTCCTTAAAAGATAGAGGCTTTTAGGGAAGAAGGATGCGGCCTGACTGCGCGCACTCGCTGTGCGCGCACACTTGCAGGCCGTAAAGTGCTTTTTTCCATGCGCATGTCCTGGTAAAAAACAGATCGGAATTTATTTCACTGCCTGCGGGCGGTGAAACTCTGCGAGGCCTCCCTCACCGGTACAGCGGCAGCAGCGCTGCTCCGATGATCCCGGCGTCATTACCCAGGGTGGCCCGTACGATGCTGGTGCGGCGGCTACAGTCCCGGGCATAGTCCTCTTGGTTGAAGATCTCCCGCACAGGGGCCAGCAGGGTCTCGCCCTCGTTGCAGATGCCGCCGCCCACGCACAGCACCTCCGGCTGGAAGATGTTGATAATGCTGGTGAGACCGCAGGCCAAATGACGAATGTACTGATCCACTACTGCGGTTGCCGCCTCATCGCCCAGGCGCATGGCGTCGAAGGCGGTGCGCCCGCTGACGTGCTCCAGGGTCTCGGCCTCCTGCCACATGAGGCTCCGGGGATGCTGTTCCATGGCCCGGCGGGTTTGGCGGATCAGAGCTGTGGCGGAGCAGTAGGCCTCAAAGCAGCCCTTTCGCCCGCAGGTGCAGGGCTCGCCGTCCTGGACCATAACAAAATGGCCGATCTCTGCCCCGGAAAAATTGAACCCCGTCAAAAGGTGCCCGTTCATGACCACGCCCCCGCCCACACCGGTGCCCAGGGTAATGGCCACCAGAGAATCACTGCCCCGGCCGGAGCCGGCTACAAATTCGCCCAGGGCTGCGGCGTTGGCGTCGTTTTCCAGATACACGGGCTTGTGCAGCAGAGCACCCACCAGCTGGGAAAGGGGCGTGTTGGAAAAGCCCAGGTTGCAGCTGTATTCTACTACGCCCTCCCGGGAATTGGCGATGCCTGGAGTGCCGATGCCGACGGATTCGATGTCCCCCATGGTACAGCCGGTGGCCTCCACGGCCAGGGTGCAGCATTCGGCAATACGGGCGGCAATGGCCTCCGGAGTGTCGGGAAGCCGGGTGGGGATGGAGGATTTGCCCAGCAGATCGCCCCTCCCGGGTCACAACGGCGCAGGCGATGTTGGTGCCGCCTAGATCAACGCCCAGATAATACATAAAAAGCCCCCAGTCTCGGTGGTATGGAATATTCGGATGACTGTATTTTACGATAAATCCCCGCCTGCGTCAATGCGCATCTGTAGAAAAGTGGATGGTTGACAGCAGAAACAGACCAGCCCCCGGCCCCTGGAATCCCCAAAATCGCCTTGTGCCGGGAGGCGGATTATTATATAATAAGCATATCCCGAATCTCGGGAGATACACAAACGAAAGTAGGTAAGCTTATGTCCAAGATCAAGGGAATCACATATGAGCCTCCTGTGCGTGAAGCATTCAAGATGCCCACCCTGGAGGAAATGATGGCAATGATGGGCGAAGGACCCGGAGGTCCTGGAGGCCCCGGCGGACCGGGTGGCCCTGGCGGTCCTGGAGGTCCCGGCGGCCCCGGTGGTCCGGGAGGCCCTCCGGGGGGCATGAATACGCCCAAGACGCCGGTGGCCATGCTGGAAAAGGGCGAGTTCTCCATGGGGAAGTTCGACAAGGCCCCCACCATTGCCGGAGAGATCGGTAAGAACGAGGCCAAGGCTGTTTATATTGAGTCGGACGATCCCGATGCCGGCGGCATCACCGTCTCCGGCGAGGGGCAGAAGTACACCGTGGAGGATTCCACCATCTTCCTGCACAGCGACAGCAACGGCCTGGGCGGCAAAGGCTCCGGTCTGTTTGCAAACGACCATGCGGAGATGACCGTCAAGAACTGCAAGGTCCTCACCGTGGGCAAGGCCCGCTGCTGCACCGCCACGGAGGAGCACTCCAAGATGTACGTCTATAACAGCTACCTCCACGGCCACGGCGCGCCCTTCGGCCCTGCGGCGGCGAATCTGCCTGACGCAGGCAGCCCTCCGGGAGCCCTGGAGATCTCCGGCAACTGCCGCACCCACTGCACGCAGTCCAATTCCGAGACCTATTTCTACGATTCCACCATCATCGGCGACGGCTGGGCGGCCCTTAGTACCGACGGCTCCCAGGGCTATGTGAAGCTGGAGGCCAATAACTGCAAGGTCCAGACCATCCTCTCGGGCTACGGGGCCTATGCCGACGGTATGTGCCACGATTTCTTCAACAGCTGTGACTTTGACGTGGCCGATCAGGCGGGCATCATGGCCGGCGAGTGCGATATGACCTTCAACGACTGCACCGCCGTGTGCGGCAGCTATTTTGCCCATATCCACTGCGTCATGGGGATGCCCGCCGAGGTGGGGACCCTGACGGTGAAGGACTGCGTGATCAACACCGGAAAGGACGCGGTGTCCATCCGCAGCCAGAACGCCATTGTAGATATTGAGCGCAGCGACATCATCGCCGATAACGGCGTGCTGGTCCACTCCATCGTCAACACCGATCCCAATGCCACCAAGACCGGCGGCAAGCGGGTCTACGGCATCCATGTGTACCTGCGGGATTCTGAGCTGGAGGGGGCTATCCTCCACGAGGACCCGGACCGGGAGATGAATGTCTACTTTGAAAAGGCTGCTCTGGTGGGCGCTATCCAGGGGGCGATCCTCCACTTTGACGGAGAGAGCACCTGGACAGCCACCAATACCTCCAATGTGACCATTGCGGGTGAGGTGAATCTCAACCAAATCGACGCCCCGGGCGGTGTGACCATTACGGCGACTGCCGACCAGGAGGGAACCTATACCCTGGCCTCCGGCGGAAAATTGGTTTTGAAGAAAGCGTAAGGCTGCGGGAAAAGAGGAACTGCAAAGGGGGATTTCACCAGAAGGTGAAATCCCCCAATTAACTGGAAGCTGCCGGGCTATGTAGTCTATCCTTTCAGATTTTTTAGAGCATCAGGAGTATTCGAGATCACGGTGCCGACAGTCTGACAGGTTTCCAGGTCCAGGCAGTCGCCGCATGTTGTCACGCCTTTTTTCAGTGCACATTGACGGATTTCGCAAAGACTGTCACAAAAAACAGTTTTGACCCCGTTAACACGGCAGCCTTCGCAGTTGATATGCTCCGGCAGAATGGGAGCATTGTTTAGCTCGCCCCATAGCTTTGCAGTTTTCTCGCGCAGCGCCTGGTCATCATGGAGCATGGCAAGAAATGCGTCGCACTGTTCACAGTCCAGCCCGCAGTATGCGATCATCTCTCTCATAAATTTGGTTCCTCCTTAAATCCCGGTTTTTCGACTTGATACAGATGGAGTATACTATAATCACAGGCGGCTTTCAACCCTCATTGATTGGCATGGATGGCAGCGGTACATACACCCGGTGCAGCTTGGTATATGGTGGGAAGTTGATTTTGAAGAAGGCGTAAGCGGAAAAGGACAGCCCATATGGGCTGTCCTTTAGCGTTTGGAGATGGGCGGGAACGGGGACTTGATACGGGCCTGCCGGCGGGCCGATGTGCGCATCGGCCCCTACAAGACATGAGGAAAATGCAATATGCGGGAAAGAAAATTGCAAAAAATTCCGGAAATCCCCGGTAGGCCTTGCAATGGGGCGAATTTCTTGATAAAATAGCTTCACTATAACTGCATCCGGGAGGAACATCAATGATTACTGTGTACGATGGCGGCGGCTATTATTCCGCCGGGAAATACATATCGGCAAAAGAGGGCGCGGCAAAGGGATTTTCCCCGGAATCCGGCCGGGAAAAAACCATGGCCTACGGCATTATGAAGACCCACAACCAGAGCGGCGATATGCAGCATTTGAAAATGAAGTTTGATGCTATGGCCTCCCACGACATCACCTACGTGGGCATTATCCAGACGGCCCGGGCCAGCGGACTTGAGAAATTTCCCCTGCCCTATGTGCTGACCAACTGCCACAACAGCCTGTGCGCTGTGGGCGGCACCATCAACGAGGATGACCACCGCTTCGGCCTGTCCGCTGCCAAAA
>CABSAB010000060.1 GCA_902475515.1 uncultured Eubacteriales bacterium
ACCTTTTTTGATTTCGGTGCCGGGGTGACCTCCATGCCCTCGATCTCCCGGCCGATGAGGGGATTCACCGCGCAGCGCCGGGTGCCGGTGACGGGCCGTTCCGCCATACAGGTGAAACAGCGCAAGCATTTGACAATCTTATCCTCCTGACCTGCGGCCACTTTGTTGGGCAAGAAGGGGTCTGCCAGCAACTCTCTCGCCATGTAGATAATGTCAGCTTTACCCGAGGCGATGATTTCCTCCATCATAGCCGGGTCGTTGATGGCACCGATGGTGGCCACGGGCTTTTTCACATGCTTTTTGATTTCTGCCGCCAGATAGACGTTATTTCCGTGAGGGGCGAACATGGGAAGGTGCGTGTTAAAAAAGCCAAACTGATAGGAACCGGCGGAGACATGAATCAGGTCCACATAGTCCTCCAGCATTTCGGCGATTTTGCAGCCCTCCTCTAGGTCATATCCGCCCTCGAACAGCTCGCTGCCGCTCATGCGGAACTCAATGGGGAACCCGGGGCCGACATTCTCCCGGACAGCGGTTAAAATCTCCCGGGCAAACCGGGTGCGGTTTTCGAGACTGCCGCCGTATTCATCATTCCGTTTATTGAACCAGGGGGACAGAAACTGATTAATGAGCCAGCCGTGGCCTCCGTGGACCATGATCATCTCGTAGCCAGCCCGCTTTGCAAGGGCGGCGGTTTCACCGTAGGCTTTTACAATATCGGCGATCTGCTCGGTGGAAAGGCCTTTTACGGGCATCCCGTCCGGGCGAACGCCGTTGCTGGGACCCCACTGGCACAGGGCGGCCTTTTTGTCCTTGTCCGTGAGATAGGTACCGGCGTACTGGCCGGAATGGGAAAATTCAATGCTGGGAACAGAACCATGCCGCCGGATGGCATCGGCCACAAAGGTGTGGGCTGCCAGATTGCCGGGGGTGGTGAGATTCAGATGGAGCATATGGCTGCCGTCAGTGTCCGGGTGGACCACCAACTCAGAAACCGTCACCGCCGCCGCGCCGCCCTTGGCCCGCAGTTCATAAAACCCTTGCGTCCGGGGACCGGGAGAACAGTCCGCGGTGATGTCCGTGGCGCCCATGGGGGCGGAAAACATTCGATGGCAGAAGGTGACGTTTCCCAGCTGAATGGGGGAGAGCAGGTGCGGATATTTTTTGTGCATAAAATCAACACCTTTCAAGATCACAGCGTATAGTCTGGTCGGATTTAAGACATTTTTTCGGCGTGTGTGCGGAATCCGCACAAGCAGTGCGGCAATTACAGTTCATTGCGAATCACAGTGCCGTAGTGCATTACCAGCCTGGGAGATGTCAGAGCGTCAAATTGCTCGTCCACGGTTCCTTTTACGGCTACCAGATTTGCCAGCCGGCCCGCTTCGATCAGTCCCTCCACGGCGCCCGTTCCCACCACCTGGGCAGCGGCAAGGGTCCCGGCTTTTACTGCGTCCTGAACGGACATTCCGGCCTTTGCCAGTGCCCGCAGCTCCGGCACGGGAATTACCGCGTCCTTCCGGAAGTCCCGGCTGTGAATCAAGTCCGTTCCAATGACAACGGTTCCTCCGGCCTTATGGAAGCGGCCGAGATTTTCCACCATGGTCTGCCACTGCTTCCGTTTTTCCTCTGGACTCACATGGGGCATCCCCGGCGGCGGACCCATTGGCGCGTCACCAGGTCCACCCGGACCGCCGGGACCGCCGGGACCACCCGGACCACCCGGACCACCCGGCAGATCCATGCCCGGAGGCGGCTCCATTTTTTTGTCGGGGTCGCCCACCGTGGTGTCCATGATGACACCATGCTCTGCCATCCAGGAGATCATCTCCTGGGGCATGGGGTCACTGGGCGTGTGGGCCAGCTCCCGAACACCGGCTTCCAGCATAAAGTTTGCGCCTTTGCAATTTCCAATATGGGAGGCCACCCACATACCGTGGGAAGCGGCTCGGTCACAGACTGCCTTTGCCATCTCCGGGCTGAGATGGGGCGTAGTGTCCATGGAGCCGTCGTGAATGCCGATCTTAATGCCTGGAAAGCCCAGCTTCAGAGCATCGGTCACGGCCTCGGCGGCTTCCGCCGGGGTGGAGATCAGGTTTCCCACAGGGTGATTTGGGTTTGGGCCTGCCCCGTAGCCCCCGGCCACATCAATGTATTTTCCCGTGGCAATGACCCGGGCATTTTGGGGCAGCTGATTATTCTCCCGGATCCACTTTGCATAAGCGTCCTGGGGAAGCTGCGAGAGCATCCCCAACTCCCGGACAGTGGTGACGCCGTTATAGGCCCATGCGCTCACAGCATTGTCCAGGAATTCGTCGTCGTTTACCGCCACATGGACATGGGCATCGATGAACCCGGGAAGCAGTGTATAGCCGCTCAGGTCCAGCTCTGTATCTGCCGGGCCGAGGCCCTTTCCCACGGCCTTGATCTCTCGCCCCTCCACCAGCACATCCAGCTGCTGGTTGTCATGTGCTGCGTCCAACAGCCGCGCGTTTTTGAGTAAATATGCCATAATGGACCTCCTTGTTGTAATGATACTAAGGTTATATGCAATTTCCGTGCCATAGGTTGGAAGCATGGCACGAATATTGCAAGTATATAGGCAGCTTGAAAAAGAAATGAGGTAATCAGATGGACATTCAAACCAAGGTAACGATTGACGAAAACAAGACCCTGGATATGCTCACCATAGGCCCTATGGGAAAGCTCCTGCCGCCGGAGGGAAAGCTGCTTACCATGACTGTGGACGGCGTTCAGACGGACCCTCTGCCCGGAGAATATTCCGGTGACATTCGTCTGACCGTCACAGATTTTATCCCGGCCCCCATCGAGGGGATGCACGCAAAGCCCACAGATCCGCCTACGGAATACCGAACGGCCCTTTTGCTGGGGAAGGATGGCGTGGAGCAAAACGCCGCAAAGGAAGCCTATGTGGGCGGTAAGGTGGACGGCATGGCCGTCACTGGCGGTTCCATTATATCAAAAGGTGAGGCATTCAACAATGTGATTCTCACTGGAGGAACATACATCGTCCGAAATTTGAACATCAAAAACACCGGCCACAGCCCCGACGATGGCAAGGGCCTGGGTGCGGCCATCCTGGCCGGAAACGACAGCGAGAGTGTGTTCGAAAATCTGACAGTCAAAAATCAGGGCATCCGAAATGACGCCATGGTCACCGGCGGCACCGCCAAAGTCACGGTGAAAAACTCCCATATCGAATGCGTGGGCGGTACTCCGGAGCAGATCCAGGCGGTCCACAAGGTCCGCCCCGGCAAGGCCTGTATGACCTACGTCTCCGGCGGTTGGGGCACCACCCGGACCATCAATGTGCAGAATGATTCCTCTGTGTCCTTTGAAAACTGCACCATCAAGTCCGACAGCTGGGGCGTCCTGTCCACAGACAACATCGCCTCCCCCAAGGAATGGCGGCCCGTAAAGACCCGTATCTATGCCAAGGACTGTGATGTGGAGATCACCGGGCGGCACGGCTATGGTTCCTACTCCATCGGCGACTGCACCAATATCTTTGACCATACCCGGATGTACGCCCCCGATGTGGCCTACAAGGTGGCAAACGAGCTGGCGGGCGGCGAGTTCATCAATCAGTCCGAGATCATCGGCGGACGCTTCGGCGTTATGTGGCAGAGCAATCAGGGCGGCAAGCTGGTGGTGAAGGATTCCACCATTAAGTCCGGACGCAGCACCTTTATCGCCCGGAGCTGTTTCCCAAATATCTACTGTGAAAACGCCACGTTGGAGACCGGAAACCGGGTGATTCTCCAGATGTTCGATTCCGATGACCCTGGTTTCGGAAAATCCGAGGTGGAAGTGGATACGGAAGTGCCTGTGAAGGACCCGGAGCATGATGTGACCAAGGCAAACTATCATGAAGTGAGCATCTGGGGCTTTACCCAGGAGGCATGGTGTACAGATCTTCAGGCGACCTTCAAGGATATGACGATCTACGGTGACTTCTACAACGGCACTACCAATGCCAAGAAGCCTATGATGATGCCGCCTCCGGCGGCTCCCGGCGGTGACAAGGGCGATAAGCCTGCCGGTGGGCCTCCCGCAGGCGGACCCGGTGGCCCTGGCGGCGCACCCGGCGGCGCGCCTGCGGGAATGCCTCCCATGAATATGAAGAACTACCCCATCAACCTGGTGCTGACCCTGGACAACGTAAAGCTGGAGGGCGTTATTTCCGCCTCCCGGGCACAGCACTCCGTGAAGAAGATCTCCGGCTCCAACCGGAAGGAGATCTATCAGGTTTACGATACGCCCAGCCCGGTGGTGAACAACGGTGTCATCGTGACGCTGAAAAACGGCACCGAATGGACCCTCATCGGTCACAACTACCTGTCGGCCCTCCATGTGGACGAGACCTCCGTCATCAAGACCCCAGACGGCTGTGATGTGGAGCTGACCGTAAACGGGAAAGAGGTCCCCTATGCCCCCGGCGACTATGAGGGAGATATCTTTATTCGGGCCAAGCAGCTGCCCACGCCTGCCATGTTCTGATTTTGATAGGTATAGCAAGGCCCCCACTGGTACTGTACCGGCGGGGGCTTTGCTATATAGGAAGGAGTCGAAAAAGCAATTTACAGGGTCATGGCAATGTCAAAGGCGCTGCGGACCGCCTGCTGAACGGTTCCCACGGCCTTGCAGTCGCCGATCATGGTAAAGGGAACGCCGGGGAGGATCAGATCCTTCGCCGCCTGGGCCAGGGGCCGGAAGCCCACGCACAGCACCACGCTGTCCGCCGCCAAGGTCTGCTCGGTCCCATCCTTGTCCAAATAGGTGACGGAATTTTCGGTAATACCCGTACAGCGGCCATCGGTGATACAGTGGATATTTTCACGCTCGGAAAGCTCGATGTCCATGGCCCACTTGTAGGTGAACCAGGCGTCGGGGGCGATCTTGCTCTGCATCTCGAGAATGGTCACGTCCTTGCCCTTCTGCGCCAGATGAATACCGGTCTCCGCGCCCACCTGACCGCCGCCGATGATGACGATTTTCTTCCCCAGTTTATCTTCGTTGCCAAAGACATCAGGAGCTTTCACAGTGGCTTCCACGCCGGGGATCGGGATCACCAGCGGCTCCGCGCCCAGAGCCAGGATCACATGATCCGGCTTTTCGGCTTGCAACAGCGACCGGGTGGCGGTGGTGTTCAGCTTTACGGTAATGTTCCGTTTGCTCACCTGAGTAATGAGGTAGTGCTTGAACCGCCCCAGGTCCCGCTTGAACTCCGCATAATCCGCGAAGTTTAGCTGGCCGCCCAGATGGTCCCTGTTTTCAAACAGCACCACCTGATGACCCCGGTCATACAGGTAAATGGCCGCCTGCATTCCCGCCGGGCCGCCGCCCACAATGGCAATCTTTTTGCCGCCCTCGGTGGGCAGGATGTATTTGTCCAGCTTATCCTCAATACCAATGGTGGGATTCACGGAACAGACAAAATGGTCATAGTAGCAGGCACCGTCGTGGCATTTGAAGCACTTCACGCAGGGCCGCACGTCCTCGCCCTTTCCGGCGTAGGCCTTTCCCCCCAGGTCCGGATCGGCGATGATGCCCCGGGCAATGGATACAAAGTCCGCCTTTCCGGAGGCGATGATCTCCTCGGCCTGCTCCAGATTCTGAATGGCTCCGATGGCCACCACGGGAATGTTCACCCCGGACTTTTTGATGGCCTCGGCGTACTTCACATTGGGCGTATCCGGCAGGAAGCCCGAGGGGTGGGTGGTGGTGAAGTACCGGGCGGTGTTCATGCCGCAGGAACAGTGTAACAGGTCCACATGGCCCTCCAGCAGCCTGACAAACTCCACGCTCTCCTCCACGGTGATGCCCTCCGGGTCCACCTCGGAAACGGAAAAACGCAGCTCGATCAGGAAGTTCTTCCCGCAGCGCCTCTTGATCTCGTCAATGATCATCAGGGGATAGCGGGAACGGTTTTCCAAAGAGCCGCCGAATTCGTCGGTCCGGTGGTTATACCGCTTCGACAGGAACTGCCCCCACTCGCCGCCGTGGCCGATGTGGAACATACACATATCAAACCCGGCCTTTTTGACGATCTCCGCGGCATCGCCGAACATCTGGACCTTTTTCTCGATGATCTCTTTGGGCATCTCCACGCTGTCCCGTCCGAATTTCTTGAGGCCGGGCCCCACGGCATAATATTGGTCATAGCGGTACTGGTCGGAAAGCTGCATGGAAGCCACGGCACCAAAGTGGTGTACCCGTGCTGCCAGTTCATACAGGCTCCGCAGCCCCTCGGTGGTATAGGGATTTACATGCAGATGATTCCCGTCGGATTTCATGTCCGGGTTGACCTGCACGCCGGTGCAGGTGACCATGGCCGCGCCGCCCCTGGCCCGGTTTCCAAAATGGGTGATGACTGCCTCCTGAAAGGAGGGCTCTCCGTGCTGGAGGGCGTGGACCCCGGTGGGGGCGGTAAAAATGCGGTTCTTAAAGAGAATGTTCCCCACCTTTTTCGGGGAAAGCAGATTGGGATATGGATTCATGGTAGGTCCTCCTCAGTATGCAATGTAGTCGGGCTTATGCTGATGGTACTTAACAACCAGCGCATCCCAGTCCTTGGGCAGCTGAATCTTGGCGCAGGAGGGACCGCCGTGATCCCCACCGCCGTCGTAGACGGTCATCATGGTGCCTGCGTTGCCCCCGGCAACAGTGACAAACATGTGTTCCGTACTCCAGAAAATCCTTGTGGAATGGGACAGATTTACAGGCAGGTCCACCGTCTTGGGCGGATGGTTGTTGCCCACCAGCCACTGGATGTCCACCTCGGTGCCGGGGCGGCGTCCGTATTCCACAATGTACTCGAGAACCCGCTGTTTCGTCCAGCCGGCGTCTGCAAAGAGCTTTGCACACTGGGGGGTCATGACGATAGCCATACCCGGGTCCCAGCCGTAGGGGATGATCTTGCACAGCTCCGTGAGATAGCCCTCAATGGTGCCCGCCTTCAATGCCCGGTGCTCCTGGGGCCAGAACATGGTGACAGCGCTGTCCTCCTCGTCAAAGCCGAAGTCCGTGTGTAGGGGCTTCCAGGGGTTGGCGTCCAAATTATCGCCCATGCAGAAGCCTTGGCGGAACTCGTGGCCCATTTCGGAGAGGTCCTCCAGACCGGGCCGCACGCCGCCGATGTTCATCATGATGTAGCCAAAGGCCCGGGCAATGGTGGAATTGGCCCGGAAGGCTGGGGTCAGGGCATGGTCGGCGGTGTTAAAGCCAATGTCCTTTGCCACCTTGCCGCTGAGGGTCAGCACGGGCCCCCAGGTGGACTGGCTGCAGCACCAGCCCTCTAAGTAAATTTTCGGGTCCATGGAAGCCTCCACGGCAGCAATCAGCACGGGGAGGTAAGTAGGCAGGCACCCGGCCATGACGGCATTGACGGCGATTTTCTCCACCGTGGCAAGGCCCATCATGGGCGGGATTTTCGCCACCACATGGTCTCTGGGTAAATCCGTGCCCCGGAGCATTTCATCCACCGCTTCCCGGGCATGGGA
>CABSAB010000061.1 GCA_902475515.1 uncultured Eubacteriales bacterium
AAAACTACGTGGCAAATTTCCGCACCTCTTCTGCAATCCCGGCGGATCGAATCCCTTACGCCATGAATACCCATCTTCCCCACGATATTGTGGTGCGGGAGGCCTTTGAGGTGCCGGAAAGCTTCAACGCCATCGGCTCCTGCGTGAAAAAGGAATATACCTATCAGGTGTACAATTCCCGCATCCGGGACCCATTCTATGTGAACCGGGCATGCTTTTATCCCAAGCATTTGGACGAAAAGATCATGCAGCAGGCAGCGGACCGCTTTGTGGGCACCCACGATTTTGCTGCGGTCCGAAGCGTTGGCACCGACGTAAAAAGCACCGTTCGGACGGTGCACTATTTCGATGTGGAGCGGCAGGGCGAATTGATCCTCCTGCGCATCTGCGCCAATGGCTTTCTGTATAATATGGCGCGCGCTATGGCCGGAACTGCCATCTATGCCGCTGAGGGAAAATTTCCCCCGGAGGCCGTTTCTGAGATTCTGGAAAAAGGCGACCGCACTGCCGCTGGGCCGACACTGCCCCCAGGCGGTCTATATATGACAAAACTGTGGTATACATGTGAGGAGGTTCATTTCGATGTCGGATGACGCCGTGCTGATGCAGGGACGTCAAACGAAACGGAAGTGGAAAACGATCCTGGGACTGACATGCACCTCACTGGTGCTTTTGGCTGGGGCCCGGGCGGCAGCGCATCCGCAGGCACTGCTTGACAGTGCGCAGACGTTTGCGGCCCGGATCTTTTCACGCAATACCGGACAATGGATCGCAACAGATCACGGACCGGAAACCTGTGCGTTTTTGGTGAATGATTCTATTTTCTTTGCAGAAGCCGGAAGCATCTCAGCCTTGGACGAGGATGGCCGGACGGTTTTCCGGGAAACAACACAGCTTTCTTCGCCGCAGGCAGTGCATTCCAGGCAAGCAGCCGTGGTATTTGATTCCTGCGGCGGCGAACTTTTATTAATCAATAACCAGGGGAGCAAGACCTTGGAGATTCCCTTAGGGGTGGATGCGGCGGCTGTCAGCGATCTCGGCAGTACAGCCGTCATCACTGCCGGAAGCGGCTATCAGACGCTGACCTGCTGCTTTGATGCACAGGGAACGCTTTTGCGTGAGATCGGTCTTTCTCAGGAAGCGATGGTGCTGATGACTTACCTGCGCGGCAGTGATGTTCTTTCCGCCTGCGTTATCACAGCGGAAGGAAAGTGGCATCTTCGTTTTTATGAGGAAGATACCTGCACGGATATTCCTTTAAACACCTCAGAGGTATACGAGATGAAGCCCTGCGGCGAGGGCGTAGCCCTTTGGACCTGTGACGGGATCTGCTTGATCTCTGAAAAAGGGGAGATCACCGCAGAGCTTCCCGTCACGCCGGACGAATTGCTCCTTTGGGACAGTGACGGCTTTGCCGCTGCTGTGATACTGGAGGCGGGGAGCCCTATCCTTGTGACACTGGACGCAGAAGGCGCGTTCTCCCGTTCCCAGCCTCTGACCCGCACACCGCGGGATTTGTCAGTTTGTGCAAGCCGATGCTGTGTGCTTGACAGGGAGGCTCTGCTCATTTATGATAAGCATTGCCGCTTGAAAGATTCGGCGCCGGAAGGAGCTTTCGCAGCGTCCATCCAGGCCATTCCAGGCGGCGCCGCAATATTCGGAGACCGCGAATTTATGCGGTATATTTCAAAATAATGTGAACTTCGGCAGAGCGTGCTTTGCCATGATTTTCAATGCCGGTATCGGCAAAAAGGAGAGACACTATGCGTCCAACCCTATGCAGCAGATGCAAAAAAAACTATGCCGTGATCTTTATCACAAAGCTGGAAAACGGAGAGAGTAAAAACGAAGGGCTCTGCCTGAAGTGCGCCCGGGAGCTTGGCATCAAGCCCGTGGAGGATATGATGCAGAAGCTCGGTATCTCCGATGAAGACCTGGAGGGCATGGCCACTGAGATGTTCAACGCAGTTTCCAACGGCGAAGAATTGGTCCCCTCTGAGGAGAGCACCGGAGATAATCAGTCGGATGCCGAGGATGGCCGTACTGCAACATTTCCATATCTCAGCAAGCTCTTTGGCGGCATGGAACGGCCCAAGAATCCGGATGCTTCCAGGGACCCCGGCGGCAAGGAAAATCCCCGAAGCGGGAAAAAGTCCAAGCGCAAATTTCTGGAGACCTACTGTCTGAATCTGACCCGAAAGGCCAAGGAGGGCAATATCGATCAGGTGGTCGGACGGGCCGAGGAGACCGAACGGGTCATCCAGATCCTCAACCGCCGGCAGAAGAATAATCCCTGCCTCATTGGCGAGCCCGGCGTGGGTAAGACCGCCATTGCTGAGGGCTTGGCACAGCGAATTGTCAACGGCGACGTGCCCTATAAGCTCCTGGATAAGGAGATCTATATGCTGGATATGACCGCCATGGTGGCCGGCACCCAATTCCGCGGCCAGTTTGAAAGCCGGATGAAGGGTCTGATCGATGAGATCAAAAAGACCGGGAACATCATTCTGGTCATTGACGAGATCCATACTATTGTAGGCGCCGGAGATGCGGAAGGCTCCATGAATGCCGCAAATATTCTGAAACCCGCCCTGTCCCGCGGGGAGATCCAGGTGCTGGGCGCCACCACATTTAACGAATACCGCAAGCACATTGAAAAGGATTCCGCTCTGGAGCGCCGGTTCCAGCCGGTGACTGTGAACGAGCCCACCATTGAGGAAGCCGTTGAGATCCTGCGGGGTATTTCCCACTATTACGAAAATTTCCACGGCGTCACTGTCTCTCCGGAGATCTGCCGTCAGGCGGTGCTTCTTTCGGAGCGGTATATTTCCGATCGGTTCCTGCCGGATAAGGCCATCGACCTCATCGACGAGGCCTGCTCGGATGTGAACCTGAAGGATCCGGACATCAAGCAGCTGTCTCTTGCAAAGAAAGAGTGGGCTGACATCAATGTGGAGATCGAAATGCTCACCGATGACAGCGAGCACGATGAGCAGGACTATGAGCGGCTTGCGCTGCTGCGCAGCAAGGAATTGCAGCTGGATAATCAGATCCATGCGCTGGAATGCAAGCCAAAGCCGGCCTTAACCATGGAGAATCTGGCGCGAGTGATTGAGCTATGGACAAAGATTCCGGCCAGCAAGATCCAGGCCCAGGAATATCAGCAGCTAAAGACCCTGGAGGAGAAGCTCAAAACCAGGATCATTGGTCAGGACGAGGCTATTTCTACAGTGGCAAATGCCATTCGCCGGAGTCGGGTGGGAATCTCTCCCAAGCAGCGGCCTGTGTCCTTTATCTTCGTAGGCTCTACCGGTGTTGGTAAAACAGAGCTGGTGAAGACCCTGGCATCGGAACTGTTTGACAGTGTGGATTCCCTGATCCGGGTGGATATGTCCGAGTATATGGAAAAGCACTCTGTCTCCAAATTGATCGGTTCGCCTCCGGGCTATGTGGGCTATGATGAAGCGGGTCAGCTGACGGAGAAGGTCCGCCGGAAGCCCTATTCGGTTATTCTCTTTGATGAGCTGGAAAAGGCTCACGCCGACGTGCTCAATATTCTGCTGCAGGTGCTGGACGACGGACGGATCACCGATGCCCAGGGCCGTGTGGTGAATTTTGAGCATACTGTGATCATCATGACCTCCAATGCCGGCAGCGAACAGCGCAGCACATCCCTGGGCTTTGACCGTTCGCCCACCCAGCAGGCAAAGGATAAGGCCATGAAGGCCCTGAACGAATTCCTACGCCCGGAGTTTATCAACCGGGTGGATGAAGTCGTCTGCTTCAATAAGCTCACAGAGGAGAATTTCCGCGCCATCGCGACCATTATGCTGGGCGAGCTGAAAGATGCCATGGATAACCGCGGACTCCGGCTCGTATGGGACGAGACGGTGCTGGATCATCTGGTGAAGCAATCCTTTTCCGAAACCTATGGCGCCAGAAATCTCCGCCGGACCATTCAGCGGGAGATCGAGGATCCCATTGCGGAGAAAATCATCGACAGCTTTGAAGCCCCGATCTCTGAGGTGTCCCTCAGCTGTCAGGACGATACACTGCAGGTGGTAAGCAAGTAGCAAAGAAAGGAAATTTGCCGTGGAATTGAGAAAGATCTTTCAAATGCCGGAGATGAAAGCGCTCCTGCTCTCCAGCGCCATTGGCCTGGAGAAGGAGAATATCCGAGTCCTGCAGGACGGCTCCATCGCCATGACGCCGCATCCCTTTGGGAATAAGGCCCGGCATCCCTTCATCACCACTGATTTTTCCGAGTCGCAGGTGGAGATCGGCACCGAGGTTTGCAGCAATCCGGATCAGGTTTATGACCAGCTGGAGAATCTCCACGATATTGTGACCACCACGGTCTCTGTGGAAAATTCCCAGCCGGAATATCTCTGGCCCGTCAGCAATCCGCCCCTCATTTCCGGCGAGGATCAAATTCTCGTGGCAAAATTCGTGGGTGAAAGCCACGAAAAAGAGGTCTATCGGGAGTACCTGTCTCAAAAATACGGAAAAAAGATCATGCTCTACTGCGGCATCCATTATAATTTTTCCTTTGATGACCGTCTGATCAGCCGTCTGCATCAGCTTTTGGGCCGGCAGGACGACATTCGGTACCTCCGCAGTGAGATTTATCTCACCCTGGCGAAGAATTGCTGCCTGTACAGCTGGTTTCCCGTGTTTATGACCGCTGCCAGTCCTATTTTCCATGAGAGCTTCCTGGACGAAGGCAAAGAAGTAGGCGGCGGCCGTTTCCTGGGCTATGCCTCTATGCGAAACAGCCAGTACGGCTACTGGAACAAGGAACAGATCTTTCTGAACTATACGAATCTTGAGACCTACATCAACAGCATTGTTGGCACTGTACGCAAAGGTGTGCTGTATTCCTCCAGCGAGTTCTATTCGCCTGTCCGTATCAAGCCCAAAGGAAAGTATTTGATGAAGAATCTCCGTGAAACCGGTGTGAATCATATCGAGCTGCGCATGTTCGACCTGAATCCTCTGGACAAAAACGGCATGGCCAAAGCAGACATGGAACTGATCGAATATTTCCTGCTGTATCTTGCCACCAAGCCTGATTTTGAGTTTACAGAAGCGCTCCAGAAAACAGCCCACGAAAACCACTTGGTAAGTAGCGTCTATGATCCCGCTGCCGCAAAGATCATTTTGCCGGATAAAACTGAGACGCTCCAGCGGGCGGCGCTGACCCTGATTCGGGAAATGGAGGAATTCTATCGGGAGCTGGACGTTCCGCGTGCGCTGGAGGTCCTGTCTATTGCCAAGCAGCGAGCTGAGAATCCCGAGCTTTTGTACAGCCACCGCATCTATCACGCAATCGAAGCCCAGGGCTATGTAGCCTTTGGCATCCAGGCGGCAAAGCGCGCGCTCAATCAGTCCAACGAGATGTACTATCTGCTCAAGGGCTTTGAGGATCTGGAGCTTTCCACCCAGGCGCTGATCAAGGCATGCCTGAAGCTGGGCGTCAAATATGAGGTGCTGGATCGAAAGGACAACTTTGTGCTGCTGAATCGGGACGGACAGACCGAGTATGTAAAGCAGGCTACAAAGACCTCCCGGGATAACTGCGTCAGCATCCTGCTGATGCGGAATAAGGCCCTCACCAAACGTCTCCTGCGGGAGCATGGCATATCCACACCAAACGGGGAGATATATCAGGACAAGGAGAGCGCCCTGGCGGAATTTCGGGTGCATAACCATGTTTCCTGTGTGGTAAAACCCAATTTCAGCAATTACGGGCGGGGCATCACCGTATTCCCGGCATATCCGACGATAGAAAATTTTGAGCGTGCTTTGGATATTGCATTTTCCAACAGCGCCGAGGTCCTGGTGGAGGAGTATATCCCCGGGGACGACTACCGGTTCCTGGTGATCGGCAATGTGGTGCAGGCAGTCAGCAAACGCATCCCAGCCTATGTGGTAGGAGACGGCGTGCGGCCCATCCGGGACTTGGTCATTGAAAAATCCGCCGATCCCAGGCGCGGCCCCAATCATGCCCGGCCCCTGAGCTTCATCGGCATGGGCGCTGAAGAGGCGCTGCATCTGGAGCTCCACGGGCGCAGCTTTATGACTGTTCCGGCAAAGGGGGAACGGGTCACATTGCGGCAGAACTCCAATGTGTCCACCGGCGGCGACGCTATCGACTGCACGGATATTGTGCATCCCACCTATCGGGAGATTGCCCTCAAGGCCGCAAGTGCCGTAGGTGCGGTGTTCTGCGGAGTGGACATCATCTCCGAGGACATCACCCGGCCAGCAGAGGAAAGCATCTACGCCGTCACAGAGCTGAATTTCAACCCATCCATCAAGATCCACTGCTATCCCTCCGCCGGACAAGCTCGGCCCATTGGAGAGGCTGTGGTTCGATTCCTGTTTGACATGGACCAGGGAGGTACAGTATGACATTAGACGAAGCGATCATTGCCCGGCGCAGCATCCGAAGCTATCACCAGGCGGAGCTGGAACCGGAGCTTATTGAGCAGTTGGTGGATTTTCTTTCGGACCTTACCGTGCCGGACGACAGCATCGACTGGAATTTTGACATTCTTCCTCTGGATGATATGTGCAAGATCGTCAACGGTGTTCCTCGGCTCCAGGCCCCTCACTATCTGGTGATCCGCTCTGAGAAGATTAAGAACTGTCTGCAAAATGCAGGTTATATTGGCGAGATGGCCGTGCTCTGGCTCACCGCCCACGGCATCGGCACCTGCTGGCAGGGATCGCTGGAGGCGGAGAAAGACTTTGACGGAGTTCTGCCGTACATTACAGCCATCGCCTTTGGCCGTTCCGACGAACCTTTTCATCAGTCGGCATCGGAGATCAGCAAGAAGAAAAAGCTCAGCGCCATTGCCTATGGTGACATGAAGTCACCCCGGAAAGAGATCATGGAGCTCACATGGATGGCCCCCAGCGCTATGAATATGATGCCGGTCCGCTATTTGGTGGACACACACCGTATCCATATCTACCGGAAAAACAACCGAATTTTTAAGTTTAATCAGTTTAACTATTTTCAGTGTCTGGATGTGGGTGTTGCCATGGCGCATTTACAGGTGGCTGCGGGAAAATACGGCTACCATGTAATTTTTGAACGTCTCAGCCCGGAGCCGGACTTCCGCAAGGAGATCTATCAGGCGTCCGCTCATCTTGTGAAGGAGGAAACAGCATGAGTAAACCGGTTTTAGTCTCCTGTGATTCTGCCTGTGATCTCAGCCCGGAGCTCAAGGAGCAATACGGCATTGAGGTCACGCATATGTATGTGCACGAAGGAGACCGCACCTTCCGGGACGGTCCACCACTGCAGCTGAGGGCCAGGGA
>CABSAB010000062.1 GCA_902475515.1 uncultured Eubacteriales bacterium
TGGCACTGGACGCCCAGCTGCCCCAAGGGAGCCGCCCCCGCCGGTGCCGTTATTTCAGCAGTTTTCGATACAAAGACAGATAGCTCGCCGCACTGGCGCTCCAGCCGAAATCCCGGCCCATGGCCTGGCGCATCAGCGCATGCCAGGCGGACTTATCCTCCCGGTAGAGGGAAAGAGCCGTCTCAATGCACTGTTCCAGCTCCTGGGCGCTGACATTGCGGAAGCTGAAGCCGCAGCCCTCGCCGGTGTACTTGTTGTAAGGGATTACGCTGTCCCGCAGCCCCCCTGTCTCCCGGACGATGGGCAAAGTGCCATAGGCCATGGCGATCATCTGGTTCAGCCCGCAGGGCTCAAACAGCGACGGCATCAGCAGCATGTCCGCCCCGGCGTACATCCGCATGGACAGCGGCTCATCAAAGGTAAAACGTACCGCCATCCGGTCCGGCCGCAGAGAGGAACAGCTTTCCAGCAGGTGCTGATAGTGCTCCTCCCCGGTGCCCAGCACCGCCAGCTGAACATCCTGCCCCAGCAGGGAGCCGATGCATCCGGAAAGCAGATCTAGCCCCTTTTGGTCCGTCAGCCGGGAGATCAGCACCAGCAGCGGCGTATCGGGATTCACCGGAAGTCCCAGCTCTTCCTGAAGGGCTGCTTTGCAGGCGGCTTTTCCGGAAAGGTCCTCCGGGGAGAAGGGGAACAATGCCCCGGCAGGAGAATATTTCTCCCGGTCGATGCCGTTGAGGATGCCCGAGAGCCGGTCCCTCCGCTGGTTCAGCACCCCCTCCAGCCCCTCGCCGTAGGCCGTGGTGCAGATCTCCCGGGCGTAGGTGGGGCTGACGGTGGTGATGGCGTCGGAGTAGTACAGGGCGCTTTGCAGGAAGTTGATGGAATCATGGCCGAAGCGGAGCTGATCGGCGGCATTCTTGCAGCCGTCCAGTCCCAAAAGGTCCCCCAGGAAGAACCGGTGGCAGATGCCCTGGAATTTCAGATTGTGGATGGTAAAGACTGTGCGGATGTGCCGGTAGCCCTCCATGGCCTGGTACTGTTCCCGCAGGAATACGGGGATCAACGCCGTGTGCCAGTCGTTCAGATGGATCACATCGGGGAAGAAGTCCGGCAAATGCTGAAGGCATTCCAGCACCGCCTTGGAGAAGTATGCCACCCGTTCACAGTCGTCGCCGTAGCCGTATACATTGTCCCGGGCAAAGTAGAATTCGTTGTCCACGAAATAATACTGAATCTTTCCCAGCTTCAGCGTCTGGATGCCGCAGTATTGATTCCGCCAGCCCAGAGGCACCTGAAAGACGCTGAGCGTCTCCATTTTGTCCCGGTATTTTTGGGGGATCTGATGCAGCTTGGGCAGGATCACCCGCACCTCGCAGCTGCGGTTTTTCAGTGCGGACGGCAGGCTCCCGGCCACATCGCCCAGCCCCCCGGTCTTGACGAAGGGGGTGGCCTCAAAGGCGGCAAACAGAACCTGCAGTTTTTTGGTTGCCATGGGGAAGACCTCCTTTACAGTGTCTCCATCTTTCCGATGAGGAAGGGATTATCCTCCCCGCCGGAGAGCTTTGCATGGGGACTGATGGTAACATACTTGTCGCAGATCACATTTTCCACCACAGCCCCGGGACCGATGACACAGTGCTGCATCAGCACAGAATTTCGAACGATGGCCCCCTGGCCGATGGTCACATTTCGGAAGAGAATGCTGTTTTCCACCTCGCCGGCCAGAATGCAGCTGGCCGCCACGATGGAGTTTTTCACGCTGGCCCCCGGCAGATATTTGGCCGGAGGAGAATCCTGAGTCTTGGTGAGGATCGGCCGTTCTTCCTGGAACAGCTCCTCCTGTACCTCCGGGCGGAGCAGGTCCAGGGAGACCTTCATATAGTCCCGGGCATGGTCCACCGCGTGCTCATAGCCGGTGTAGCGGAAGGTCTCCACCTGAAGCTGGCTGAGGTTGGCGGCCACGATGTCCATGATGTCAATATATCCAAGATTCTGATAACACTCGATGAAATCCAGAATCAGCGTCCGACGTATGAGCATGCAGTCTAAGAAGCAGTTCGCCTCGCCCTGTGCCTGATCCCGGATGCCCGTGAGCTGACCGGTGGGGCCTATGGTGAGGAACAGTCCTGTGGAGGTTTCCCCGTGCTGGACCGTTTTGTAGATCAACGTGGCCGCCGCACCGGAAGCCTCATGCTGGGCGATGGCGGGGCGGAAGGATCCATGGGCTCAAGGACTGGCTGCGCAGATCAGCACCGTGTCCTCGTCCGCCCGCAGGAAGAACTGCCGGTTGAGGATCACATCCCGAAGATTGAAGCGGGCGTGCAGGTCCTTGAGCCCATGGATCGCGCCGGGGAGCATGAACAGTCCGCCCTGCTTCTTGTTGAGACCCCACTCCCGGCCCATGTTCAGGTGATCCGCCAAAGAGCGGTAGTTGCTGGGGGTGATGACCCCCACGGTGTCAAGGCCCGAGTTCACCATAGAAGACAGGGCAAAATCGATCAGCCGGTAGCGGCCCCCGAAGGGAATCGATGCCACAGGCCGGTCCTCAATGAGCTTTCCGTATCGCTCGCCGGTGTAGTTGGTGGAGAGCAGTCCAATAACATTTCCCATGACCTATGCCTCCTTAACCGTTTGTCATGTCATCGCCCAGCAGGGCAATGGCGGATTTTTTGTCGGCAGAACCGAAGGTGGTGCCTTCTAAAATGGTGGACCGCTCCCCCAGGATCGCCCGGTGTACCTTGGCCCCAGGTTCCACCACCGCACCGGGGAGCAGGATGGAATCCTTGACGACAGCGCCCTTTCCCACAGTGACGTTGGACCCCAGCACGCTGTGGGTCACCGCACCGTAGATACGGCAGCCGTTGCTGACGATGCTCTTGTCCACGCTGCCCTCGGAGCCCACAAAGTGGGGCGGGAAGATGTTGGAGTTGGAGAAGATGCGGTTTTGCCCATAGAGGTTCAGCGCCGGTTCCGGCTCCAAAAGCTCCATGTTGGCGCTGTAATAGCTGTCGATGGTGCCCACATCCTTCCAGTATCCGGAAAAACGATAGACAAACAGCCGCTGATTTTTCGCAAGCATGGCAGGGATGATATTTTTACCGAAATCATGGTCGGAGTCTTTTTTCTCGTGGTCCTCCAGCAGGGCACGCCGCAGCACCGGCCAGGAGAAGATATAGATGCCCATGGAGGCGAGATTGCTCTTGGGCTCCTTGGGCTTTTCGGAAAACTGCGTGATACGTCCGTCGGGCCGGGCCTCCATAATGCCGAAACGGCTGGCCTCCTCCCAGGGGACGGTCATCACCGATACGGTCAGGTCCGCCCGGTTTTGCTTGTGCTCCGCCAGCATCTTGCTGTAATCCATCATGTATAGATGGTCCCCCGAGAGGATCAGCACATACTCCGGGGAATAGGTGTCGATGAAGTCGATGTTGTGATAAATGGCGTCCGCCGTGCCCAGATACCAGGCACCGCCGGTCTCGGTCTCGTGAGGCGGCAGCACATGGACGCCGCCGTGGTTGCAGTCCAGGTCCCATGCTTCGCCATTGCCCAGATAGGAGTTGAGTACCATGGGGCGGTACTGGGTCAGAACACCCACGGTGTCGATGCCCGAGAAGGCACAGTTGGAGAGGGAAAAATCAATGATACGGTATTTCCCGCCAAAGGAAACTGCGGGCTTGGCGTTTTTCTTGGTCAGCGCCAGGAGCCTGCTGCCCTGGCCGCCGGCCAGAAGCATGGCTATGCATTCTTTTTTTCGCATGGAACAGACCTCCTATTCTAAGTGTGCCATCTATTTCAGTTTATCGCAGGGTGTATGCCAGATATCCTGGCAATATTCTGCTATGGTGCGGTCGGAGGTGAAGTGTCCGGCCATGGCGATGTTGGAGAGGGACATCTTTCCCCAGGTCTTGGGGTCCTGATAGGTCTCCGACAGGGAGAAAAATGCCTTGAGATACGGGTCAAAGTCCTTGAGGACAAAATACTCGTCGTTGCTCTTCATCAGCGCGTCGTGAATGCCGTAGAAATCCCGGCCCGCAAACTGGAAGGTCCCGTCAATGAGCTGATCCACAATGCGTTTCAGCCGGGGATCGCTCTGGCAGGTGTCATAGGCGATATAGCCGCCTTTTTCGTAGTAGTCCATGACCTCGTCGGCGGTGAGACCGAAGATGGAGATGTTTTCCCTGCCTACCTGCTGGAGGATCTCCACATTGGCCCCATCCAACGTACCCAAAGTCACGGCGCCGTTGAACATAAACTTCATATTTCCGGTGCCGCTGGCCTCTTTTCCGGCAGTGGAGATCTGCTCGGAGATATCCGCAGCCGGGTAGATGAGCTGGGCTGAGGACACATTGAAGTTCGGCAGGAAAATCACCCGGAGCTTCTGATTCACCACCGGGTCGGAATTCACCAGATCCGCAATGGAGCAGATATACTTGATGACCTCCTTGGCAAAGGCATAGCCCGCCGCGGCCTTGCCCGCAAAGATAAAGGTGTGGGGCTTTACGTCGGCGCCGGGGTCCTCCTTCAGCAGATTATACAGGTGCATGACCTTGAAGGCCGCCAGCAGCTGCCGCTTGTAGGCGTGGATACGCTTGACCTGAATATCAAAGATAGAATCCGGGTCCAGGGCAATGCCCAAAGTTTCCGCCACATAGTTCCCCAGCCGGATCTTCCCCTGGCGCTTGGTCTCCCGCAGGGCCGTCAGGAATGCCGCATCCTCCCGGTAGGGTAGCAGCTTTTGCAGCTCCAGGGCATTTCCCATCCAGCCGGGGCCGATGGCATCCGTAATGAGCCGGGACAGGGCCGGGTTTGCTTCGGCCAGAAAGCGCCGGTGGGTGACGCCGTTGGTCTTGTTGTTGAACTTTTCCGGAGTCAGAGCGTAAAAATCCTTGAGAACGGAGGTCTTGAGGATATCCGTGTGCAGTGCCGCCACGCCATTGACACTGTAGCTGCCGATGATGGAGAGATTGGCCATATGCACCTGCCCATCCCAGAGAATGGCGGTGTTTTTGAGCTTCTCCTGCCAATCGGGCAGGCTCCGGTCAAAGTCCGCGCAGTACCGCCGGTCGATCTCCTCGATGATCTGATAGATCCGGGGCAGTAGCGACCGCATCAGGTCGATGGACCACTTCTCCAGAGCCTCGGGCATAATGGTGTGGTTAGTATAGGAGATGGTCCGCCGGGTAATATCCCAGGCATCGTCCCAGCTGAGACCCTCCTCATCCAGCAGCAGCCGCATGAGCTCCGGCACGCACAGGGCCGGATGGGTGTCGTTGGTGTGAATGCTGATTTTCTCGGGGAAAAGGGACAGGTCGTTCCCGTAGGTCTTTTTGAAGTTGTTCAGGATGTCCGTGACGCCGGCGGATACGAAGAAATATTCCTGCTTTAGCCGCAGGGCTTTTCCGGCCTCGGTGCTGTCATCGGGGTAGAGGATGCAGGTGATGGCCTCGATCTCGTTGCGCTCCCGCATGGCGCCGGAGTAGTCGCCGTGATTGAAAGCGGCAAGGTCCAGCTTCTCCACCACAGGCTCCGCACTCCACAGCCGCAGGACGTTGACGGTCTTTCCGCCGTAGCCCACAATGGGCACATCATAGGGTACTGCCAAGATGGTCTGGCCGCCCCGGGTCACAAACTTCGCCTCACCGGAGGATGTCTTCACCCGCTCCACATAGCCTCCGAACCGCACGGGGATGGCCTCGTCGGGCTTCTTGGTCTCCCAGGGGTAGCCGTTTTCCAGCCAACTGTCCGGCTCTTCGGTCTGATAGCCGCCCTCGATCCGCTGACGGAACAGGCCAAACCGGTAGCGGATGCCCATGCCCACGCCGGGGACCCCCAGATAGGCCATGGAATCCAGGAAGCACGCTGCCAGACGGCCCAGACCGCCGTTGCCGAGGCCGGGGTCCTGCTCGCACTGGCACAGCCGGTCCAGATCGATGCCCAGATCCCCGAGACCATCGCGCACCAAGTCCTCCATCTCCAGATTGATGAGATAGTTCCGCAGCAGCCGCCCGATCAGGAATTCCATGGAGAAGTAGTGCACCTTCTTCTGCTGGAGGCGGATGTGCCGCTGAGAGGTCTGGGTGCGGACCTTGCTCATGGTGCTGCAGACCAAATACACCAGAAGCTCATACTGCTCCAGGGTGGAGCACTGGGAAACGGGTTTTGCAAAGGTCTCCAGGGCCTTGGCCTCGTAAGCTACTTTAAAATCTTCTTTTCCTGCGAACATGGGATCGCTCCTTATATTTTATATTTGATGAATATTATGCGTTGGCTTTTCTTCCTCGGGGCAGCCGCTGCAGCACAATGCCCCCAATGGGCGGGACCTCCACCGCAACGGAATATTTTTCCCCATGACAGGGGATCGGCTCTGCCTTCAGCGGGGTGAAATTCCCCTTGCCGCTGCCGCCGAACTCCTTGTAGTCCGAGCAGAAAATCTCCCGGTAGACCCCCGGCTGGGGAACGCCGATCCGGAAGTTTTGATAGACCGTGGGCTGAAAGTTCAGAAGCACCGTCACACTGCCGCCGGCCTTTTCCCCGGTGCGGCGGTAGAGGAGAATGCTCTGCTCCGCGTCTCCCGCGTCCAGCCAGCAGAAGCCCTCCCAGCTGCGGTCCCGCTGCCACAGGGCCGGGGTGTCCCGGTAGAGGGCATTCAGAGACTTTACATAATCCTGGTGCGATCGGTGTGCGGGATAATCCAGCAGAAACCATTCCAGAGATTCATATTCCCGCCATTCAATAAAGGGAGCGTATTCAGTTGACATAAAACTTAACTTGCCGCCGGGATGGGTGATCTGATACAGCAGCAGGAGCCGAAGCCCCGCAAACTGCCGCCAGTAATCCCCCGGCATCCGCGAAAGGAGGCTCAGCTTTCCATGGACCACTTCGTCGTGGCTCAGGGGTAGGATGAACCGCTCCGAGAAATTGTACATCATGGAAAAGGTCAGCTTGTCGTGACAGCCCGGACGGTAGGGGAAATCTGTCTTGCAGTAGTCCAGGGTGTCGTTCATCCAGCCCATGTCCCATTTGTAGTCAAAGCCCAGACCGCCGTCTTCCACAGGCCCGGTGACCTGCGGCCAGGCGGAGCTCTCCTCCGCCACGGTGATGGCCCCGGGAGCATACTGGTGAACCACCCGGTTCAGCTCCCGCAGGAAGGAGACCGCATGGAGGTCCTCCTCTGTTCCGTGTTCGTTGTATTGTTTCTCCGCCCAGTCAGGCAGGCCGAAGTTCAGATAGAGCATGCTGGTCACGCCGTCCACCCGGAGGCCGTCGGCGTATGCTCTACGAGGGCGCCGATCATCCTGAGTGG
>CABSAB010000063.1 GCA_902475515.1 uncultured Eubacteriales bacterium
GTGGAGGCGGTGATGGCGATATTGGCCGCGGCGAAGCCGTGGCGTCTTTGGTCCATGACGGTGATACCATTCAGCTGGGCATCGGCGGCATCCCCGGCGCTGTGGGCCTATTCCTGAAGGACAAGCATGACCTGGGCATCCATTCGGAGATGTTCACCTCCTCCATGATGGAGCTTATCCAGGCAGGCGTCATCACCGGCGCCCGAAAGACCTATGACCGTGGCCTCCATGTGTGCGCCTTTGCCGAAGGCGTACCGGAATTGTATCCCTTCCTTCAGAGCCGGGAGGACTGCGTCCTCCGCTCCGGTTATGAGGTCGTAGACCCCTTCAACATCGCCCGGCAGGACAATATGGTCTCCATCAACACCCTGGTGGAGATCGACCTCACCGGTCAGGTCTGCGCCGAATCCATCGGTCCCAAGCAGATCTCCGGCTCCGGCGGCGGCTTCTGCTTTGCCTACGGCACCTACCGCTCCAAGGGCGGAAAGGGTATCCTGGCCTTCGCCGCCCGCACAGCCAAAGGGCGCAGCAAGATCCAGTGCACCCTCACCCCCGGTGCCGTGGTCACCACGCCCCGGAACTATGTGGATTATATCGTCACCGAGTACGGCATCGCCCAGCTCAAGGGCAAGACCATTCCCGAGCGCGCGAGGGCCCTCATCTCCATCGCCCACCCCGATGACCGGGCAGAACTGACCCGGCAGGCAAAGGCACTGAGTTTCCTTTGATCCCCTGAAAATACGATTTCGGGCCGCTCCCATGGGAGCGGCCCGTCTTTTATCATGATTCAGGAAAGCCGCTCCATCGAAAGCAGCCGTTTTCTCTCCCGGAAATACAGTCCCAGACACATCAGGAACCCGCAGGGAGAGCCGAAGTACCATGCCCACATGAGCCCCGTATAGCTGGAAAGCAGCCTTGTCAGCACAAAGCACATGATGACCCGCACAGCAAATTCCAGCACTGTCTCCACAAAGAACGTCATGCTCTTGCCCACGCCCCGCAGTAGTCCGCCTGTGGTGATGATAAAGCAGATAATGGCATATACCGGCGAAATGATCCGCAGATAGTGGATGCTCACGTCTATGACCGCGGCCTCCGCGTTCTTGTCCGCAAACAGCCCCGAAAGCTGGGCCGGAAACAGCTGAAAGATCGCAATGACCACCAGGGTAAACCCAAAGCACAATCCCGTAGACACCCAAAAGCCCTGATGGATGCGGTCGTATTTTTTAGCCCCGTAGCACTGGGCCACAAAGCTTGAGAGGGCCGTCCCCAAGGTGTTGAAGCACATATAGGCAAAATTGTGGAGCTTCGACGCCACTTCATACCCTGCGATCACCGAGGTATCAAAGGAATTCACCAGGCTCTGGAGGATCGTGTGGCTCAATGCCACACAGCTTTGCTGAAAGATGCTGGGCAGGGCGATTCGCCCCATATCCTCCAGAAGCGCCCGGTCAAAATACCGGTAGGGTTCTTCCGTTTTCAGGCTCCGGATCTTTTTTGTGACCAAGCCTGTCGAGAGTGCTGCCGCCACCGCCTGGGAAATCGTCGTGGCCCAGGCCGCACCGGAAACGCCCAGCTTCAGCGGTCCCACCGCCAAAAGGTCCAGCACGATATTCAGCACCGAGGACATCATCAGAAAATACAGCGGCCGCTTGGAGTCCCCCAGGCCGGTAAAAATGGCCGTGGAGGCATTGTACAGAAACATGAACACCACGCCCACCGAATAGATGGCCAGATAGCGGCTGGCGGACACATACAGGTCTTCCTTGGCATTCAAGAGCCGCATCAGCGGCCCGGAGAGCAGCACACCCAGCCCCGACAGAAATATCCCCATGGCCAGCAGGGAAAACAGCGCCGTAAACACTGCGGATTTCAAATCCCCGATGCGCCGCGCCCCGAACAGCTGAGAGATGATCACAGAGCAGCCCATGGCTGCCCCCGTGGCAAAGGCAATATAGAACAGTGTGATTGGATAGGCCGCACCGATAGCTGCCAGACCCGCCGCACCGGTGAACTGTCCGACAATAATGCTGTCCGCAATGTTATAGACCTGCTGCAGCGCCGTGGACAGCAGCAGCGGCAGGGAAAAACGCCAAATGACCTTTATGGGCCTGCCGGTAGTCAGATCGGTGATCATGGTATCCGCTCCTTTCTGGGTATCACGCACTTGCAGCCGGACCGCAAAGCACAAAACATGAGCCTGTCATTGTCCCATCGTCCGATGGTCCAGCTCCCGGATCTCGCACCACTGCCGGATGGTGTTTTCGATCACCTCCAGGCTTCCCTCGATGCCAAAGAGATTCGTATCCAGCGCCAGGTTATAATACTTGGTGTTGCCCCATTCCCGGCCGGTAAATTGCTCATAATACCTGGCACGAGCTGCGTCCGTGGACTCCTGCCGCCGGCGGGCCTGTTCCTCGGAAAGGTCCTCTTTTTCCGCCACGAACGCGATCCGCTTGGTGGTAGGCGCGTGAATAAAAATGCGGAAATTGTTGGGGTCGTCATAGAGAATGTAATCTGAGCACCGCCCCACCAGCAGCGCCGATTCCTCCCCCGCCGCAATACCGCGGATGATCTTGACCCGGGCCGCAAACAGCTGCTCCAGGGGCGTGAGCGCATTGCTCATAGCATAGCTGGCATCCATGAGATCTCGGAGGATGCCGCCCGCCATCCTGTGCTCCAGCCCGTGGATGTAGGATTCCGGCAGGCCGCTTTCCCGGGCCTCCACAGAGATCAACTCATCATTTCCGTAGAACCGGATGTTCAGCCGTTTCGCCAGTTCCTGGGCGATCTCATAGCCGCCGGAGCCGAATTCCCAGCTGATGGAGATCAGCAGCTTCGGCTTTCCGGTGTTGTCATAGCAGACATCGCCGCCCATGACGCGCTCCCGCCGGGTATCCCGCTCCACAAAGCGCATCAGAGGCTTTTCCGCAAACCGCAGGAAGCACTTCATCACAAAGCCCACCGTGACGGCGCAGATCACCGTGCCCTCCCGAACGCCCACCAGCTTGTGGAAGTACAGGAGCGACGTGATGGCCGATATCCCCACGCAGCAGCAGTCAAATACCGTCTTGCTGCTGGCCACGGTCAGTCCGGTCCTTTTGGAGATGGCCATGCTCATCCCCTCGCCGGGGGTGGGCAGGATCTGGGGTGCCAGATACAGCATCACCCCCAGCGCCACCAAGGGAATACTGCAAAGTAAGAACAGCATCCGCATGGGGTAGCTCTCCGGCGCCGGCAGAAACGCAAACAGCTTTGTGGCGCAGGATACCAAAAATCCAAAGAAAAACGACGCCACGATCTGCAGCAATTGCCGCGGCTGAAAATCCTTCCGCAAAATCAGCAGCTCCACCAGGATATACAGGCAGTAGCTCGCCGTGGTGCACACACCAAGCCCAACAGGGACCGCCATATCCCCCAGGATCTGATGCAGCACATTTGCAAAACACGTCACCGGGCTGACGCCCAGGGCGGATTTTACGGAGAATACCACACCAATGGCCATGATAAACAGACCTGTGCAGTATACCGCCAGCCGCTTTACCCAGCGAAGCATCCAAGCTCTTTTCATCTGTATCACACCATCCTTATAACCCTGTTTTTCTTGCTTTTATTATAGCTCAGAAGCTTTTGCAGAGGAAACATAGGATTCAAAAGCGAATACAACCTCATGGTTGTTACCGCGCCAGTCAACCCCACCGCCGGGACCGACTGATGCAGTAAAGCCGGGAGCGTGTTGAAATGCAACACGCTCCCAGTTTAAATCATTCCCATTCACCGCCAATAAAAGACCGACACATTCCAACAGTGTGTAACCTCTGTATTTCATGGCGCAACCTTGAAAAACCATCTTCCACAACCATCTCTGTATATGCCTCAGAATCCTTATGTTGCAGGATCTTTATTACTGTCGCTCTAGCATCTTCAACATCATTCGCCTTTACATAGGCAAATAGCTGCTCAGTCAGAAGGCGGGATTCTTCATCAGTCCGTGCTTTGTAATAGTCTCCCCAATCCTTCCAGTCTGCTTCCGTTAAATCACAAACATTCTCAACTGGCGGAAAAGAAGTAAACGAGGTATATGTATCAACCAACCGGAAGCCCAACCGCTCTGCCATCGTGATATACCTGTTTAATCTTTGCGTTCCATGCCTCTGTCATAGCCTTTACTCCTGCGGTAGGTGTATCCAAAGAGCTATACATTGACATATCAACATTGGAAGTTGCAAGTATCATAAATTCAAGAATATCTTCCTTTGTATTTGGGACAGAAAAATTCTTGATTAGGCTGATTTTTTGCTCATCAGTTTTGGAAATGCCTTGAAGTCGATATGCTTTTGTTAAAAAGCCAACTTTTTCCCTCTCTCGTGTTGCTTCTATGGCTTCCAACTTAAGGGCGAATTCCTTAACAGAGCTTGTTGCTTTTGCCCCACGCACTTCCCATCCACAGGCAGGGCAACGAGCAGTAAACGAATCAAGCACTTCTCCACAATTAGGACACTTAATAAGTTTTCCTGCATACTCCTGTTCTCGTTTTTGTTGTGTTTGTGTTCCGTTAACAGCTACACCACAAACATGGCAGAACTTTGCACCATCATTTAATTTTTCGCCGCAATTACTACAAAACGCCATATCGTTGTCCTCCTATCAAAACAAAATGCCGCACGAAAATACGGGCTTAGTCAGAGTCCGTTCGTACAGCATCGCAAATATCACCAATGTTACAGTCCAGATACTCGCAAATGCGTAGCAGGACGGATAGTGCCACTTCATCATTACGCCGCAATTTCGTCATTGTTCCCGTAGCTATATTCAAATCTTTCCGGAGTGTAGCCGGAGAGATTTCTTTTTCAATAATCAATATCCAAAGTTTCTTATAACTTATTCTCATCCTTTCACGCTCCTCGTTATTATTTATAATAATAATATTTGATGTTTATCTTATCAACTATTTTTATCAAATTTACACGCAATAATCTCAACTTCTTGCGATATTGTAAGTAAAAGCAGAAAAAACGGCGAGGACTTTTTCCCCGCCGCCTTTATGCTTATGCCGTGTAAATAATCTCTTGATTCACAGTCTCCATAGCACGATTACGAATATTATTCATCCGCCGTATCCACTCCATGTGATTCTCTGTTTTGAGCTTTTCGGTTACGCCCTCCTTCTCTGCCATCTGTTCTACCAGCCAAAAAAGCTGTTCCTGTGCCTGCTGGTCGATATCAGTAAGATAGCTGTTCAGCCTGCCGGAGATCAGCAGCGTGTTATAGACCGTCCGCTTATGCTCTTTCAAGTAGCGCCCGTGTCGCTGTCCCCATACGCCGATGGAGCGTCGCTCTTCTTTGGGCAGCGTCAAACATGGCAGATAATAATCGCCATTCAACTTATACCAAAGTCCGTTCTTCTCATCGTAGATTTGCTTTTCCATTGTCTGTACCTACCTTTCAACATCATGATTTCTAAAGCGTTTTTCACGCTGTTTAGACTGTTGTGTTTCTCTTGCCCTCATAAGCAGATCGTCTATCTGCCTGCTGCCGAACACCTTGCAGAGCAGCTTATAATCCCTGTTTTCAGCCCGTAGATTTTCGTTTTCATCTTTCAGGCGATCATTTACCTTGCTCAATCGCTCGTTTTCCCAATAAAGCCTGCTGTTGTCCGCATTCAGCCGACGATAGTTGTCCAATGCTTCAAAACATCTGGCTAAAACCTTTTTCACAAGAGATTTTAGCTTCTTCACCAGAGGTTCGGCAAACTTGGCTTTGTAGGTTTTAGCAGTCATCAATCCCTGCGGTTCTGGGAGTTGAAAAGCTTCATCAAATTCCAAAGCCTGCTCTACCTTTTGCAGTTCTTTCAGCCCGCCGTCAAAGTTCTGAACCCGCTTTCTGAGACTGTTCACCTCTTCCTTTTTGGCTGCAATCTGCTCATTGAGGGCGGCGATTTCTTTCTGCCGCTCCTAACAGACCGTTAGTGCCGGAGATCATATCGAACTTATCATCTGCCTGTTGTTTGCGTGTATGATGTACCAGCAAGAGACAAACACCTGTCTGATCCGCAAACTGTTTCAGTTTTCCAATGATCTCATAGTCGCTGCCATAGCTATACTTATCGCCGCCAGCCCCCCGGATTTTCTGGAGGGTATCAATGATAATCAGTCTTGTATCAGGATGTTCCCGAACAAACCCATTTAGCTGTTCTTCCAACCCTACACCAAGCTGTTTTGCATAGATTGCAAAGTACAGATCATCCGTGCCATCCGTTCCAAACATTCGGTAAAGTCTTTCCTGCAGGCGGCGGTGATCGTCCTCCAGCGCTAGATAGAGAACCGTACCCTGGCGAACAGAATAGCCCCACAGCGGAAGTCCTGTGCTAACATGGTAGGCAAGCTGCGCCATGAGAAACGATTTTCCCACCTTTGGCGCTCCCACAAAGAGATAGGTCCCAGTATAGAGTAATCCGTCAATAATGGGTGGTTTGCCTTGATAGATTTTTTCGTAGAGTTCATTCATGGACACCGTAGGCAGATACGCCGGGTCGTTGACCCGCTGCATCTGCCGCATCATTTTCTCAAAGTTTTTCTCCGGGGGATTGTTTTCCTCCCCCGGCTCTGTTATACTTTGACTTGGTTTCTTGGAAATCGGCTGCTCCCCGCCTGCGCCAACAGGTGGAATTGGAGCAGCCATTTTCTCTTTGTCTTGGGCCATTAGCATTCCTCCCGCATACCACCCATAATGGTGGTGATTAACTTGATCGTGTCCAGCAGTTCATCATCTACACCAGCCCCAGCCTCGATACGCTGGAGTTCCCCCAGAACAGCCGAAAGCTCATTACGGAGTGCTTTATATACTCTGGGGTTGCCCTGCACCACTATATCCCGGCACCGGAGCCGCCGGATGATAAAATCCTGTTTTGTAAGGCCAGAGAGCCGCACAGCGGTTTCAATCTGCTTGTCCTCTTCCGGTGACACTCGAAACGCCACCACCGTATTCCTCCATCGGCCTTTACTGTCTAAATTCTTCTGTGACATCACGACGCTCCTTTCCCTGTTCTTGCTATGTCCAACTTATCCGCCATTTCTGTTTGCCGGGTTGGGAACAAGTGCGCATATCGGTATGTGATATTGATACTTTCGTGCCCCACCCGCTCCGCAATCGCCAACGCTGTGAACCCCATATCGATCAAAAGAGAAATATGGCTATGTCTTAAATCGTGAATCCTGATTCGCTTGACCCCAGCCTCTTTGGCTCCTCGGTCCATTTCGTGGTGCAGGTAAT
>CABSAB010000064.1 GCA_902475515.1 uncultured Eubacteriales bacterium
AATACCAGGACTGGGGCAGCGGCTACTATTACGGCGTACATATCAAGGGCCACGGCAAAGCATCGGACTGCATCAGCTGCGGCAAATGCGAGAAGATCTGCCCCCAGCACCTGCCCATCCGGCAGCTGCTGGCGGAGGCGGCCCAGGTCTTTGAAACGGCGGACAGCCAATAATTTCGGAGGAAAGGAAGATCGATTATGAGCAGACGGTTTCTTTCAATTCTGCTGTGCCTGAGCCTGCTGTTTGGGCTGACCTGCATCCCGGCCGGGGCGGCGAATCTCTCGGATTTTGTGGATGTGCCCGCCGGGGCCTGGTACCGCAATGAGCTGGGCTACGCAGTGGAGCACGGGATCATCAACGGCGTGACCCCCACGGAATTCCGGGGCGAAACGGACATGACCCGGGCCATGTTCATCTCTATTCTGGGCCGGGCCTTTGGGAAGGAAGTCACCCCGGGCAATCAGTTCCCCGATGTGGATAACAGCCAATACTATGCCCCCTACGTCTACTGGGGCGTGCAAAAGGGCATCATCACCGGCCGGGACGACGGGCGCTTTGACCCCTATGCCACCCTGAAGCGCCAGGAAATGGCCGCCATGATGGCCCGTACCGCCGAAAATCTGGGCATCCGCCTGACGGTGCAGCGGGCCACTGCCAGCACCTATTCCGACAAGGCGCAATTTGCGGACTACGCCAAGGAACCCATCGAATTCTGCTGGCGCTACGGGCTGATGCAGGGCGACGACCGGGGTTTCCGGCCAAGAGACCCGGTGCGCCGGTCTGAGGGCATGGCCACGCTGGTGCGGTTTGCGAAAAACAACGCCGGAGAGCTTGGGGTGGCCGGACCGCTGCAGGTCAAGGGCACGCAGCTTTCGGACAGCAGCGGAAACCCGGTGCAGCTCCGGGGCGTCAGCACCCACGGGCTGGCGTGGTATCCGAGTTATGTAAACAAAGATTGCTTCCGGCAGCTCCGGGACCAGTGGGGCATGAATGTGGTGCGGCTGGCCATGTACACGGCGGAATACGGCGGCTACTGCACCGGCGGCAATCAGACAGCACTGAAGCAGCTGATCCGGGACGGCGTCTCCTACGCCACAGAGCTGGGGATGTATGTGATCATCGACTGGCACATTCTCTCGGACGGCAATCCCCAGACCTATCAGGCGCAGGCGGTGACGTTCTTCTCGGAGATGTCCAAGGAGTTTGCCGATCACACCAATGTCCTTTACGAAATTTGCAACGAGCCAAACGGCGGCACCACCTGGAGCCAGATCAAAAGCTACGCCCAGGCGGTCATCCCCGCCATCCGGCAGAATGACCCGGACGCGGTGATCCTGGTGGGCACACCCAACTGGTCGCAATATGTGGACCAGGCGGCGGCGGACCCCATCACGGGCTACAATAACATCATGTACACCCTGCATTTCTACGCGGACACCCACCGGGACAACCTGCGAAACACCATGGTGTCGGCCATTGCAAAGGGCCTGCCCATCTTCGTATCGGAGTACGGCATCTGCGACGCCAGCGGCAACAGCGGACTGAACACCGCCGAGGCAAACAAATGGATCTCTCTGCTGGACCAGTACAAGGTCAGCTATGTGAACTGGAGCCTGTGCAACAAGGCGGAGACCGCCTCCATCCTGCGGTCCGACTGCCGGAAGTCCGCAGGCTTTGGGGCCGGGGACCTGTCGCCCGCCGGCACCTGGCTCTATGAGATGCTCACCGGGAAAGCGGCATCCCAGCTGCCCGCGGGGCAGACGCCGCAGCCTCCCACGGCCTCCGGCGGAAACACGGCCCTGGAGGTGGGCGGGGGGCTCACCGCCGCGGCGGAGATCGTCAACTACTGGAGCTCCGGCGGCGACACCTTCTACCAGTATTCCCTGACGGTGAAGAACGATTCCGGCCGGGATTGCAGCAGTTGGAAGATCACGCTCCCGTTCTCGGGACCCTTTTCTCTGCAAAGCAGCTGGAACGGGCAGTATTCGGTCAGCGGAAATACGCTGACGATCACCTCCATGGATTATAACGGTGCCATCGCCGCAGGCGGCTCCGCAAAGGATATCGGGTTTATTCTCAGCGGCAGTGGGTCGCTGGGGATCGTGAAATAGTGTGTTTTTTGGGGGACGGCCATTGGGTGGCCGTCCCCTTATTTTTATGCGGGTGCAGCGCAAATCGTATCCCCAAAAGGCCCGCAGGCAACCGTTTGCGGGCTTTTTGTTTGGTTTGTGCCACTTCGTTGACAGGGTTCCCGGCCACCGGTATACTATATCTAATATTGTCTGATTGGAGGCTTCTTTATGAAATACCGGCATCTTCTGTCCCCCCTGGCAGTGGGGAATGTGACCCTCAAAAACCGCATTTCCTCCCCGGATGCCAGCCTGCACCTGCTGCAGGGCCCGGAGACTTTCCCGGCGGACGGCTACCGGGCCTGGGTCATCCAGATGGCGAAATCCTGCGCGTACATGGTCATGTCCCCCTGGTCAAACCCCACCCAGCGCACCATCGGCATGGCGGACAGCGTGCGGATGCAGAATTTTGACATGGACGATCCCAGCGTCTCCAACTACTTCTCCAAAATGTGCGACGACATCCATTTCTACGGCTCCAAGCTGCTGATCTCCACCATCCCCTTCCGGCTCCCCTTCCCCGAGGGATATAACCTGGACGGCCAGGGCGGCATGTTCCTGCCGGGCCAGCCGGTGGAGCCCAAGGAAATGCTCCCGGCGGACCGGATGGGCGAGCTGGTCGATAATTATGTAAACTACGTTGCCAACTACCAGACCTTTGGGTACGACGGCGTTTCCCTGAACATCTCCATGCTCATCGGCAAGAACCACAACCACCGCACCGACGAATTCGGCTGCGATACCCCGGAAAACGCCGCACGGCTGCCGAAGCTGCTCTTTGGCGCCATCAAGGAGCGGCTGGGAAAGGACTTCATCACGGAGGCCTATGTTTACGGTATGATGGACCACATCTACACCCAGGAATTCATGGCAGCTGTCATCAAGGAGCTGGAGGATGTGGTGGACATCGTTTCCATCAAGGAAAAGGACGCTGCCGCCAACCACCCCACGGGCTATCAGTTCAAAAAGGGCGAGCATCCCTGCTTCGGCTACGCCAAGGCCATCCGGGATACCGGGGCCAAGGTATACATCGGCGTCAACGGCGGCTTCCAGGACCCGGCGGAGCTGGACACCTACCTGAAAAACGGCGACTGCGACCTGATCGCCATGGCCCGGGGCATTTTCGCCGATCCGGACTATATGGAGAAGGTCCTCCAGGGCCGGGGCGAGGACATCACCCCCTGCATCTGGTGCAACAAGTGCCACGGCACCATGACGCCGCCGTGGATCTCCTTCTGCTCGGTGAATCCCAAGCTCGGCATCGACCCCATGCTGCTGGAGACGCTCCCCACCCCCGTCACGCCCAAAAAGGTGGCGGTCATCGGCGGCGGGCCCATCGGCATGCGGGCGGCCATTATGGCGGCGGAGGCCGGACATCAGGTGACGCTGTTCGAAAAGACCGGATACCTGGGCGGGCAGCTGTATCACAGCGACTTTGTGTCCTTCAAGTGGCCCCTGCGGGACTATAAAAACTGGCTCAAGGCCCAGCTGGTGAAGTCCGGCGCCACCGTACGGCTGAACACCGAGGCCACGCCGAACCTCATTGAGGCGGAGGGCTTTGAGGCGGTCATTGCCGCCACGGGCGCTGTGCCCAATGTGCCGAAATTTGCCCAGGATGAAAACGGGGCGCTGAAAGCGGGCCTCATGACCTGCCTGGATGTGTTCGGCAACGAGGAGAAGCTGGGGAAGCGGGTGATCATCGTCGGCGGCAGCGAGACCGGCGTGGAAACGGGCATGCATCTGTGCGAATCCGGCCACGAGGTAACGGTGCTCACCCGGCAGTTTGAGATCGCCCACGACGCTTCGCACCTGCACGCCATTACCATGGCCATTGTCACCTATGATCCCAAGGATCACCATGAGATCATAAAATGTGCATGGGAGAAATATCCGAACTTCCATGCCATCGTGAATGCCTCCGCCACGGAAGTCTCCCCCACTTCTGTGACCTATACCGACGAAAACGGCGCCTCCCACACCCTGGAAGCGGATTCCGTGGTGATCTGCGGCGGCATGAACGCCCAGCGGGACGAAGCGCTTAAGTTCTTCGGCACGGCAGACCGGTTCTTCATGACCGGCGACTGCGAAAAGGTGGCCAATCTCCAGGCAGGCAACCGCTCTGCCATGGGCAAGGTGGCGCAGCTGTAAATTATTTGGGAATTCCCCCGCATTCTTCACAGAATCTTTACATTGCTGTGATAGGCTGACCTGTATTTGTTTTTAAGGATGGATCGTATGACCGGCAATGTTATCACCTCCTTTTCCCGGTATGAGGCAAAATTCTTTCTGACGCCCCAGCAGCACAGCCAGCTGATGGAACTGCTGCGGCCGCATCTTTCTGTGGATGAATACGGGAAACACACCATCAGCAACATCTATTATGATACCGACCAATTTGACCTGATCCGGGCCTCCATCGAGAAGCCCGTTTACAAGGAAAAGCTCCGGGTACGGGCCTACGGCAAGCCCGACCCGGAGACCGGGACCCTCTTTATCGAGCTGAAAAAGAAGTTCCGGCACATCGTATACAAGCGGCGCATCGTGGTGACGCCGCCGGAGGCCAGGGCCTTCCTGGACGATGGGCAGGCGCCGGCCCATGCCGATCCCCAGATCACCGGCGAGATCGCCCATTTTATGCAATTCCACCGGCCGAAGCCCAAGGTCTATCTCAGCTACGAACGGGTGGCCATGTTTTCAAACGAGGACCCGGAGCTGCGGATCACCTTCGACACAAACCTCCTTTGGCGGGAGACGGAGCTGGATCTGTGCGCCGGGAGCTACGGAACGCCGCTGTTTCCCGACGAGCGGGTGCTCATGGAGATCAAGGTGCCGGGGGCTATGCCCCTGTGGCTTGCCCACGGGCTGAGCCAGCTGGGGGTGTTCCGGACCTCCTTTTCCAAAATCGGCACCTGCTACACCTCGTTTATCCTGCCTAAAATTTTCACCGAAAGGGTCGTGAATCCCCATGTTTAACAGTGTGATCCTCAGCGGTATTACGCCGCTTTCCTTTCTGATCTGCACGGCATCCGCCCTGGTCCTGGGGCTGCTGGTATCGCTGTGCTTCTCCTTCCGGGCACAGTTTTCCGGAAGCTTTGCCATTACCCTGGCCATTTTGCCGGCCATCGTGGCGGTGATCATTATGATGGTCTCCGGCAGCATTGGCGCCGGTGTGGCGGTGGCGGGCACCTTCTCGCTGGTGCGGTTCCGCTCCGAGGCGGGCACGGCCCGGCAAATCGGGGCGCTGTTCCTGGCGGTGGCGCTGGGCATCGCCTGCGGCATGGGCTATGTGGTGCTGGCAGCGGTCTTCTTCGCCATCGTGACGCTGTTCTTCCTGCTGCTGACGGCGGTGAACTTCGGCGCCCAGACAAGCGCCCGGCGGGAGCTGCGGATCACCATTCCGGAGGATCTGGACTACGAGGGGATCTTTGACGACCTGTTTGATACATACACCACCGGCCACACTCTGGACCGGGTGAAGACCACCAACATGGGGACCCTGTATGAGATCTCCTATACAGTGACGCTGAAGGATGAGAAGAAGATCAAGGCGTTTTTGGATGAGATCCGCATGCGGAACGGAAACCTGACTGTGATCTGCGGACGGGTGCGGGCGGAGAGCAACCTGTAACGGGAAACAAAAAACAGGCTGGCATATCAGTACCAGCCTGTTTTTTCTTATGAATTCATCATTTGCAATTCCTGTTTCACCAATTCCAGATTTTTCGCAATGGGGTTCGCACCGTTCAGTACGATTTTCCTGCATGGCAGCAGCTTTTGCCATGCATCGTGGTTAGCGCTGCTGCGCATATTGACACTGCCAGTATCATATTGCGCAGCCCATTGCAGGAAATCCTGATGCTGCTGGTACATATCGCCGCCCGGCAAAATGCGTGTACCGAATTCTGCGGCCTCCCGCTCCTTTAAGCGTGCCATGCGAACTGCGGTAGCAGTTTCCAGCCGGATGGCCAGGGTAAATAGTGGAATCAATTCATCGCCCCAGTCCACCAAAGACCCGGAAAGAACCACCCGCTGGGAGGCGGCGATATCCCGTCGAAGAAGCAAAATGCGCTCGGAAACCGCTCGCTTCACCGTGTACTTTGGGTTTGTGGGCAGCCAAAAATAGTCGTCCGTATCCAGAAAGGAAAAGTTCCATGCGTCACTGATTGCCCGGCCCAATGTGGATGTGCCGGAACCGGAGGCTCCATATATATGAATGACTTGTTTTTTCATTTGGTGCGCCTCCTTTTAACTGGAAACTGTATTGCTAGTATATCACAATCGCGCTTTTCCTGCAAACCATACAGAAATACGCCGGGACATGAGAAAAAGTGCTTGACAAAGGGATAGGTTGCAGCTATAATATTCATGCTCTGTGAGAGATGCTGGTATAGCTCAGTTGGTAGAGCAGCTGATTTGTAATCAGCAGGTCGGGGGTTCGAGTCCGTCTACCAGCTCCAACAGCTCGCCGGAGCGCAACTTCATATGGGGGATTTCCCGAGTGGCCAAAGGGGACAGACTGTAAATCTGCTGGCTATGCCTTCGGTGGTTCGAATCCACCATCCCCCACCAATATCCGCAGTCTTTTGGCTGCGGATATTTCTTTGTATATCAATGGGTTTTCGCCTTTGGCGGGGTCGTGCTGACCCTGCCATTTTCTCATTTGACCCACTATTGACCCTTTAACCGCCAGAATCTAATGGGTCAGTCATCACGCACCGGAGCGCAGGCTCTTGATATACTGCTCCATGCGTTTCGCACTTTCCTGCTTCATACCGATGGTAGCATGGGCATAGGTGCTGAGGGTGAAGGCGGCAGTGGCGTGACCGAGATTTTCTTGGACAGTTTTAATATCATCTCCGGCTTTGAGGCTGTTCACAGCGAAAGTATGGCGGAGATCGTGGAACCGCATGCTTCCCAGACCGATCTTCTCCATGAGCTTCTTATAGTTCCGGTAGACTGCCTGATTTGCCACAAAACGTCCGAACTCATTGGTAAACACCAAGTTATCCTCGTTGCGGAACGCCGCCCCCAGGTCCTTCGCCCACTTTTTCTGTTGGGCCTTTTGCCGCCGCAGAACATCCATTACATCCTCCGCCACCGTCAG
>CABSAB010000065.1 GCA_902475515.1 uncultured Eubacteriales bacterium
TGGCGGATCTCCCAATCCTTATAGCGCTTGATGCCCCACTTGCCATAGACATAATCCGCATGATTGGCCTGGCCGCCCAGCACACCGGACTTCTCAAAGACTGTGACCTTATGGCCCCGCCCGGCGCAGACCATAGCTGCCCGCAAGCCCGCAGGACCGCCGCCGATCACGGCAACGTTCTTTCCGCCCTTGGAGGGCTTAAACATATCCTTGTACACCGTCTCCAGCCCAAAGATCGGGTTCACCGCACAGATAGCACTGTGACAGGCGTCGCAACGCAGACAGGGCGTGATGTCCTCCGGCCGCTCCTCAATGATCTTCTCCAGATAGTCCGGATCGCAGTTATATGTACGGGCCATAAAGACCATGTCGCACTTGCCGTCCTCGATAGCCTGTTCAATCACATCCGGGTTCTGGAAGCCGCAGGCCGCGCCAATCACAGCCTGCACCCCGGCAGCCTTCAGCTTTGCCGTGTGCTCCAGAGCCAGGGGCGCATCCTCCTCGAAAATATAAGTGCTGGGATGCTCGCCGCAGCTTCTGGGCGGACGGACATGGTAGATATCCACATACGCATCCCAAAGCTTCAGCATCTCAACCCACTGGGGATCAAACTCCGCCTGCACCTGCATGGAAATCAGGAAATAGGGGCCGCAGAGCTCCCGGATCTTCTGAAGCATCTCCGTAGTAGCACGGCAGCGGTTCTCCAGGCTACCGCCATACTGGTCCGTACGGGTGTTGTTTGCGCCCAGGTCACCGATGGCGGTCACTTCAACCACGTCAAAACCCAGGCCACGATATTCCAGTGCATCGTTGGCAATATCCTCGATCCAGGTCTGAATCTCCGCAGCGGTAGCTAGGCTTTTTTCTCCGCTGCCGCCAAAGGCTCCCATACCGCCCATTCCTCTGGAGGACATGCCAGGACGGCCTTCGGTCCCGATCTTATGCTTCTTGGGGCCGTTTCCACCCATGCCAGGAGGACCTCCGGGACCGCCGGGGCCAAAGGGGCCGAAGCCCATGCCCGGTTTCGGCTCAGAGAAGCTCAGGCCGTCGGGCATCCGCCGGTGAGACTGCATCATGCACAGGCTCCCGTGGGCGTGTACCCGGTCAATCATTCGAATTACATAGTTATGCACAAAGGCGTTATTCATGGGGAACAGCGCCGCATCGCCCCAGAGATTACGGTCCATCTCCGTCAGCGTTGCCGAGGGCATAGTGATAATAGAGGCGCCGTTCTTGGCTGCGTCCTCAATGAAGCGGATGGTCCCTTCCGCAGGATAGTTCTCCGGCCCCTGCTGCTCCTGGGAATTACACTTGGACATTCCCATGCGCGTGCGAATCACCACATCGCCCACACGAATGGGGGTCAGCAGTTTTTTATATCTGTGATCCATGTTCATCCTCCTTGTTTTTCGTAGATGTTATTATTTTATCAAGGATTCGGAACATTTACAACCGCAGTTTGATCCCTAACTGGTCGGTTTATCCTTGCTGCATAAATTGTGCGCAGAAAAAAGCGCCACAGGCTCCCCTGTGACGCGCTTTCCTATGATTTTGGCAGCGGCTCCCGATCCAGGTCCACATATTCATAGGCCCGGCAATAGGTACCGGTTGCCTCATCCTTGACCACTGTGACCCGGTGGCGGCTGAGTAATTCCACCAAAGCATAGGCATCGATCCAGATCTCGTTGTTGCTCTCCTTTTGGCTCTCATCAAAAACCAACTCGATGCCAAAATGCAAATGCACCACCCGGATATTGTCTGTATTTTCTGTGTCGGAATATCCGGTGCGGCCCATAAAGCCTATGATGTCACCCGCGGCAACGGTATCCCCCTCCTGCAGTCCGGGTGCATAAGGGGAATCCTTTTGCAGATGGGCATAATAGTAATACCGCTTCTTGTCGAAAGAGCGGATTCCCACCCGCCATCCACCGTAGCGGTTCCAGCCGAGTGCCTCCACAGTGCCGCCTTCCACCGCGGCAATAGGCGCGCCCAGAGAGCCCATCAAATCGTTTCCAAGATGCTTTCGGGCATAGCCGAAGGTACGGGCATTTCCAAAGTCCTTACAATGGGAAAATCCCCAACCGGATGCCACCGGACAAAATGCCTTAAGCCCATATTCTGCTTTCCATTCTCCTCCCGGCGCACGAATGGCATAGCTGCCCAGAAGCCCACCCAAAACAGCGCGATATGCTTCCAAATAGTAATTGTAATATTTCATCTGACCGCCTAGCACCTCTGAAACAGGCTTTCCGGATGAAAGTTCCTGAGCCGCCTGCCGCACCTGAACACCAGAAAGTTTCCCTCCGCCATTTCGGGTGGCGGCCAGGGCCAGTATCTCGATCCAATCCAACTCCGGCTCTTGTCCCTGGGAATCAATATCCAGCTGCATGGCTATTTCCAATGCGCCTACCGGTACATCAAAATCCACCCAGGTAATGTAATCCGCTGCCCCCGCCGTCGTCAGCAGCATGGCCGCGGTCAATATCAGCGCAATCATTTTGCGACACATTCTGACCACCTCTTTGTTGTAGTCTGCGCCGCATCATAGGATTTATCGCTGAAAAAAACTGTAAAAGCGGAGATGCGAACGCACCTCCGCTTTTTCAATATTCCAAGAAAATCCAATAAATCGGGTCGGGTGTTGTTTCCACAGGCTCATAGGTCGCAAAGAATTGCAGTGATCCAGCCTCCACTGCCGCGTCCACCGCATCGGCAGCCACCTGATACACCGTTTCTCCGGTAGACAGGGAAATTGACCTGGCATCCGGAAACAGTGACCACAGTTCCGCCTCATCGATATCCGATGTCCGTGCAGCGATCCCGTGAAATCCCGCCTCCTCCATCGCCAGGATCTGTGCGTCAGTGAAAATCGCACTCGATGCTTCTGCGGGCAATTCAGCCTTCGCCTCAGGTGTATCCACTGCACCTCTGGCAGTCTCTCCAGACTCTTTTAACTCCGCCGACATTGGTGCCTCTGCGGCACCATCTGGGATAGCCGCTTCCACGGTCTCTGCCTGAGCAGCAACAGCCCCAAATCTCGCCTGGGGCGCCTCCGCAGGTTCCGCCGCAGCCTCCGCCGCTGCGGAGGCCATGGTCGTGTCAGCGCGGAACGAAATCCCCTCACCGATCTTTGCCGATACCAAAACGATCACCGCCGCAACTGCCGCCAACGCCGTAAACCGATAGCGACGCAGCCATTGCCTGGGCTGCTTTTTTGTCGTTTCGTTCTCAATGCTTCGCATAATCGCCGCAGTCAGCTGCTCCGGCGGTTCTTCCTCTGTAGCTTGGACCGCCGCATCCACGACCATATAGCTTTCATACAGAACCCGGCAGGCTTCACATTCGTCTAAATGGGCATGCAGGGCATTCAATTCCTCTTGAGAGGCTTCGCCATCCATACTCAGCATCATGAGTGCCACATATTCTTCACAGGCCTTCATCCCTGCACACCCCCCTTCTCTTGTTTTGACGAAGAAATCCCCGAAAGGTTCCCGGCAAAATGCTGCCGGAGCATTTCTCTGGCCCGGGATATCCTGGATTTCACCGTTCCGGTCTTCACATCCAGCGCCGCAGCAATTTCTTCATAGCTCATATCCTCGATGGCCCGAAGGCTCAACGCCACCCGATAATCTGCCGGCAGGGCACGCAGCGCCTCCAGCACCCGATCCCGGTTGACATTGGCCTCAAAGATTGCCGCAGGGTTCAGCCGATCATCTGCCACAGCTACCTCATAAAGCTGATCTGCGTCATCCGGCACCGTCAGAGAAACGGTATTTCGCTTCTTTTCTTTCCGCAAAAAGTCGATGCAGGCATTACTGGCGATCCGGCAGAGCCAAGTAGAAAATTTGCTGTCGAATTGGAACAGGCTGATGGCGTGCCACGCCTTTAAGAATGTTGTCTGCGTGAGATCAAACGCATCATCCCGGTTCCCGGTCATGCGGAAGGCCAGGTTATAGATGGCCTTTTCATAGGTTTTCACCAGTTCCTCAAAGGCCGCTTCATCCCCCTGCCCTGCTTGCTTGATCAAAGTATGTTCGTCCATCCTGTCACCTCAAATCCCGCTTGACGCCTTTGGCGATCTGTTCAATTTCCTCCAGCGAGGATACTTGAGCCAGCTGTTTCTTGTAATAGCCCGCATGAGGCACACCGTGAAGATACCAACACAGATGCTTTCTGGCCTCCAGACAGGCAATATGCTCGCCCTTATCCGCTGCCGCAAGCCTGATCTGCCGAAGTGCCACGTCAAAGCGCTCTGCCAGCGGCGGCAGCGCCGGAATGGGCTGTCCGTCCATCGCCGCCCTGGCCTGCTGAAATAGAAACGGATCTCCAAAGGCCGCCCGCCCGATCATTACATGGTCGGCTCCGGTATATTTTAAAATACGGACCGCATCCTCCCCGCAGGCCACATCTCCATTGGCCACCACCGGGATGGCCACGCTCTGCTTCACTTCCCGAATGGCGTCCCAATCTGCCCGGCCGGAATATAGCTGTACCTTGGTCCTGCCGTGGATGGCCACAGCCGATGCTCCGGCCCGTTCGCAGCGCCGGGCGATATCCACACAGTTGACGCTGCCCTTGTCCCAACCCTTGCGCATCTTCACCGTCACAGGTACCGTCACCGCCTGACACACCGCCCGAACGATCTCCTCCGCCAGTTCTGGGGTCCGCATGAGACCGGCCCCATCCCCGGAGGATGCCACCTTGGGCATGGGGCACCCCATATTGATATCCACAAAATCACAGCCGCTGATCTCCAAAGCCAGCTTTGCTCCTTTTGCCATAAAGTCCGGATCGTTGCCAAATATCTGCAGGCCGCAAAGACTGCCGCTGTTCTTTTTTAGAAGCGTCTTGGTCTTTTGGTCCCCGTAGCACAGGGCACGGGAGGAGACCATCTCTGTCACCGTCACATCCGCGCCAAACTCCGCCGCTGTGGTGCGGTAAGCAAAATCTGTCACTCCCGCCATAGGCGCAAGGATCAGCTTTTGAACGCTGTTCATGGAACTCCCTCCCTGTCTTTTGAATAGAATGAAGTTATCATAGCATAATCCGTCAGAAATATCTACTGCCGGGCAGAAAAAGACCGCACAGCACAAACGGCTATGCGGTCAAGCGCTTATTCTTCTTCGGAATTGGTCACATCCACATACAAGGTCCCCACCGTGGGTTCGTCCCCGGCATCTGCCGCAGACTCTGCTGCAGTATCAGTCTCAGGCATTTCCGCCGTTTCCTCCGGCTGACTGGTGAGGTCCACCTCCAGCTTTGGCTCCTCAGCCGCCTCCGGTTCCTCCCGTTCTGCGCGGATTTTATCCAGCTCCTGATTCAGCAGGTCGATCTGAGCTTTGGCGTCCGCCGCTTTTTCACACCAAGGGCGGTATTCCTCTTCAGAGGGCTCATTCCCGGCCTCATGGTCCCGGTAGTACAGGCGCCCAAGCTCCACATAGGCCTTTTTTAGCTTATCCTCCTCTGCGGCAATTGCAAGCTTCACACGTCCGGTGGATGCTAGGGTCTTGCCCTGCTGCACCGCAGTCTGTGCCGTGCTTCCGACCACTTGTGCTGCCGCCCCGGCATGATATTTGATCTTATCGAGCAGAGACATCGTCAAAACTTCCTTTCTAAACATGATTAATTTGTTTGATTGTATGCCTTTTTTCGCAGATTGTCAATATCCTGGCAGGCAGTCCGCTGAGAATCCATCCCTTAGAACAAGCCGGTAATCACACCATTTTCATCAATGTCTATCTTCTCCGCCGCAGGGACTTTGGGAAGGCCGGGCATGGTCATGATATCCCCGGTCTGCACCACAACAAATCCGGCGCCGGCAGAAATACGCACTTTGGATACCGTCACCGTGAAGCCCTCGGGTCGGCCAAGCTTTGTCTGGTCATCCGACAGGGAATACTGCGTCTTTGCCATACACACAGGCAGGTTCCCAAAGCCCAGGGATTCCAGCTTGTCGATGGTGTCCTTCGCAGCCTTGGTATAGGTGACGCCGCTGCCGCCGTAGATCTTCTTCACAATGGTCTCGATCTTCTCGGTAATGGGTGCATCCAGCTCATAGGCAAAGTGGAAATCATGGGGCTGATCACACAGCCGCAGGACCTCCTCTGCCAGGCTCTTGCCGCCCTCGCCGCCTTTACCCCAAACCTCACTGAGGGCAACGTTGACGCCGTATTCTCCGCACTTCTTGGAAATCATATCCAGCTCTGCGTCCGTATCCTGGTCAAACCGGTTGATGGCTACCACTGCGGGAAGGCCGTAGACCTGGGTAATATTCTCCACATGCTTCAGCAGATTGGGCAGGCCCTGCTCCAGAGCCTGCAAATTTTCCTTGCCAAGGTCTGCTTTCGCCGCACCGCCATTATATTTCAGCGCCTTCACCGTGGCTACGATCACCACCGCCGAAGGCTCCAGCCCGCCGTAGCGGCACTTGATATCCAGGAACTTCTCCGCTCCCAGGTCCGCACCAAAGCCAGCCTCAGTCACAACGTAGTCCGCCAGCTTCAGCGCTGTATCCGTTGCCGAAATAGAGTTGCAGCCATGGGCAATATTCGCAAAGGGGCCGCCGTGTACGATGGCAGGATTGTGTTCCAGAGTCTGCACCAGATTCGGCTTGATGGCGTCCTTCAAAAGGGCGGTCATGGCACCTTCCGCATGGAGATCATGGGCCGTTACGGGTTCCCCTTTGCGGTTATAGCCTACAATAATCCGGGCAATCCGCTGCTTAAGGTCCATCAGATCGCTGGCGAGGCACAGCACCGCCATGATCTCCGAAGCCACGGTAATGTCAAACCCGTCTTCCCGGGGCACACCCTGCATCCGGCCACCCAAACCGCAGACAATATTCCGCAGCTGCCGGTCATTCATATCCACACAGCGCTTCCAGCTGATATTCTTCACATCAATGTCCAGACTGTTGCCCTGCTGGATATGGTTATCGATCATTGCGGCCAGCAGGTTATTGGCCGCACCGATGGCATGAAAGTCCCCGGTAAAGTGCAGGTTAATATCCTCCATGGGCACCACCTGTGCATAGCCACCGCCGGCCGCGCCGCCCTTAACGCCGAACACCGGTCCCAGCGACGGCTCACGCAGACAGAGCATCGTGGATTTACCAAGCAGGTTCAGCGCATCCGCCAGGCCCACGCTGGTGGCATCA
>CABSAB010000066.1 GCA_902475515.1 uncultured Eubacteriales bacterium
TGGGCGTAAAAAGCAGGCACCAGGGACTTCATCGATATGCCCTTCAGAGGATTTTTAGGCCCTCCCTAAGGATCGGTCGCTCTGACTAGAATACTGCGCCGTCATAATGGAATGGTTAAAATCAAAAGTTATTATAGCATATAGGCCGTATTTTTCAAAGAGATATTTGTTATTTCATCCGGCCGGTGAGTTCCATTGCCAGCGCCTTGACAAAGGCAGTATCGCCAAACCCACCGCCATCCAAATATGCAAGGGCCTTCCGGGTCTCATCCTCCACCAGCTTCTGGCAGGCCTCAAGACCAAACAGCGTCACAAACGTGGTCTTACCGTTTTCCGCATCAGAACCGATGGGTTTTCCAAGCTGCTCCGGGGTCCCCACACAGTCCAGCACATCGTCCCGGATCTGGAACGCCATGCCCAGGGCCATGGCAAACTTTCCCGCCACATCGATCTGCTCAGGACTTCCGCCACCCAGCACAGCCCCCATCTGACAGGCGGCCCGGATCAAGTCTCCGGTCTTATGCCGGTGGACCTCCCGGAGCTGGTCCTCAGAAAGCGTATGCTTTTCACCTAAAAGATCCAGAACCTGTCCGGCTACCATCCCCTGCTCCCCAGCTGCCTGGGAAAGGAGCTCCACGCATTGCAGCGCACGCTCCGCCGGAACATCTATCTGTGCGAAATAATGAAATGCGGCAGTAAGCAGCGCATCTCCTGCCAAAGTTGCAATATCCTCGCCATAGACCTTGTGGCAGGTCAGGCGGCCACGTCGGTAATCGTCGTTGTCCATGCACGGAAGATCATCGTGAATCAGGGAATAGGTATGCACCATCTCAATGGCTGCCGCCGCGGGAAGTGCTGTTTCGGCAGCCCCGCCGCACAGCTCACAAAAGCTCATACAGAGAACTGGTCGCAGCCGCTTTCCACCTGCCAGCAGACTATACCGCATGGCTTCCAGCAGCACCTGATAATCCGCAGGCTGTGCAAACTGCTGCTGTAAAAAAGCTTCTATCTGTGCCTGCTTTTTTAAAAGCGCTTCATTCAGATTCATCGTGTATCAGCTCCTGCTCCAGTGGGGATCCATCAGGCCCCTGGGTCAGTTTGGTGACCTTTTGCTCCGCTGTTGTCAGGAGCTTATTGCAGGCAGCCGCCAGCTTTGCCCCCTCCTCAAACAGCTTTATGGATTCATCCAGCGTGGTCTCCCCGCTTTCCATCTGTTCTACGATCTCATCCAGGCGCTTGATACACGCCTCAAAGCTCTGTGCCTTACTTGCCATTATGGTTCCTCCAATTCCTGTTCCACCCGGGCCAATACCGCTCCCTCAGAAAACCGAACGGTAAGCGTGTCTCCGGGCGACAACTCCTTTGCCCCATGTACGGGTCTGCCCCGAAATTCCGCAATGCTGTATCCTCTGGCCAGAACTCTTAGCGGGCTCATCGCATCCAGCCGCACCGCCAAGGTCTCCAGTGACTGCCGTTGCTGCTGCACAGTTTGCGTCCATGCCCGGACCAATCGCTCCTGCCGTAGGCTGCATACCCCTTGGGCTGCCTGGAGCGCACCTTCCACAGCGCGAAGCAGCCGTACCGTTAACTGATCCACATTTTGCTGCCGTGCCTCCAGCAGGCCCATAGGAAACCGAAATACATGGGCGCTCATCCGCAGAGAAAGCTGCTCTTTCGCTTGAGCAAGCTGTTCTCTGCACTGCTGCCGCATACGAATTTCCAGGGAAGAAAGCCGTTCCAGCAGTTCCGCCTGATCCGGCGTTGCAAGCTCTGCTCCGTTGGAGGGCGTAGCAGCACGGACATCGGCCACATAGTCCGCAATGGTCACATCCGGTTCGTGGCCCACAGCGGAGATGATCGGGATCTTTGAATCATAGATCGCCCGCGCGACAATCTCCTCGTTAAACGCCCACAGGTCCTCTATGGACCCGCCGCCGCGGCCCGTGATGATCAAATCTCCCAATGAATATTTGTTTGCATATCGAATGGCCTCAGCGATCTCATTGGGCGCCTCTGTCCCCTGCACGCGGACCGGCAGTAGTTTGACCTCCGCCAAAGGAAACCGTCGTCCCAGAATGCGCAGCATATCATGCAGTGCAGCACCCGCTGAGGATGTGATCAACACAATACGCTCCGGAAATTCCGGAATGGGCTGCTTGTGGGATTCATCAAACAATCCTTCCATGGACAGTTTTCGCTTCAGCTGTTCAAAGGCCAGCGCCAGATCTCCTGCTCCTTCGGGCCGCATGGAAACGCAATACAGCTGATATACTCCATCCCGAGGATAAACGCTGATGCGCCCCGCCGCCAGGACCGTCATCCCATTTTCGGGGCGGAACCGCAGCCGCAAGGCATTGTTCCGAAACATCACGCATTTGAGCGTACCCTCTCCATCCTTCAGCGTGAAGTAATGATGCCCGGAGGGATACTTTTTATAGTTGCTGAGCTCTCCACGGATGCAAAGTCCGTTCAACAGCACATCTGCATCCAGCATCTCTTTAATGTAGGCGTTGACCTGGCCTACTTCTAGAATCAACTCATCATCCATTTCGAATCTCCAGATTCTGTGTTTCCGCAAGATAAGTCAGCACTGCAATGCCCATTGCGTTGTCAGTAGAGTATTGCGGGCTTCCAAAAATTCCGTCCAGAGGCTCCATCACAGTTCTGAGCATAGTGTTGGAGGAAACGCCCCCGGTAAAAACCACCGGAAGCGCTCCGTATTGGTATAATGCCTGCTCTGTGGCCTTTTTCACGGCTGCGCAGACCGACGCCAACGCAAAAGCGGCGATCTCATCTTTGGGAGCCTCCGCCTTGCACCGGGCCTGCACCTGATTTTCCATCCCGGAAAGAGAAAAACGGCAGTTCCGTACCTTTACAGGAAATCCCTTGACCTCGCCCCGGCCTCCCAAGGCATCCAAAGCCTTCCCTGCCGGAAAATCCAGTCCAAGAAGCTGCCCGGTCCGGTCAATGAGCTGCCCGGCCGAAAGGTCCTCCGTGCCGCCGATGATCTCCGGCGACAGTCCGGGATGCACATACAAAAGCTCCGTGGTACCGCCGGACAGGTGCCATGCTAAAAACGGCTGCTCCATTAGCTCTAGCCGTCCGGCACTGTACAAAACCGCCGCCAAATGCCCCTCCTGATGGGAAAAGCCGTAATACGGCACGCCCAATGCCAGTGCCAGTGCCCGTCCCTGGGATGTGCCCGCCTGAAAACAGGGCATATAAGATCCCTCGACCGGTCTTGGTCCATAGCTGGCGCCTACGGCAGCTACGTCATCCTGCGGCATTGCCGTTGTGATCCGCTGCAAAACCTCCGGAAAATGCACAACATGCTGAAACAGTGCCTCACTCTGCCGAAGCCCCAGCTGCCCAGCCCTGACCTCCAACAGACGTCCTGCGTTTTCTCCTGTCTGCCCGTCAAACCAAGCCACAGAAGTGGTGTAGTTGCTGGTATCCAGCCCCAGGCAGATCATCCCTGGGTGCGGGAAAAGGTACCCAGGATACCATTAATAAAGGAAACCTTGTCCTCTTCCTCATAACGTCTGGCGATCTCCACCGCTTCGTTGATCACGGCACCGGTAGGCGCATCCTCCACATAGAGGATCTCAAAAATCGCAAGCCGCAGTACCGCCAGGGACACCTTGGAAATTCGAGAGATCTTCCAGCCCACGGCATAGGTCTCAATCACCGCATCAATCTCTGGCTTCTTGGCATATACTCCCTGCACGCAGGTCTCAATATAGGCCATCTGCTTGGCGTTGGGCTTCTCCTGATAGAGATCCGTCTCCTCCGCCAGCCGCGGATAATAGTGGTCCGAGAACACCGCTTGCAGCAGTTCCTCCGGAAGCTCCTCATGGTATTCCATCTCATAGATCAGATGCATAGCAATTTCTCTGGCTGTTGTTCTGGTCATAATTCTTCCCCCATCTGTTGCGGGTTTCTGCTTATAATGTAAATCATAGTACATTATAGCCTTTTTTTACGCAAAAGGAAAGAACTTTTTCATCTCATTGCGGAAAAGAAATAGAGCGAAGCAATGGCTCCGCTCTACTGGTTTTTCGTTATGATTTTTTCTTCCGAATCATCCGGTGCAGACACTCCAGGGCGTCGCTGAGGCCACCCAGCCGGTCAATAAGTCCCATGGAAACCGCCTGCTCTCCGTAGACTACGCTGCCCACATCGGTGGCAAGCTCATCGGTGTTGAGCATCAGCTTGGTAAACTCCTCCCGGCTCACCTTGGAATTCTTACAAACAAACTCCACGATCTGATCCTGGGTCCGTTCCAGCGAATGATAGGTCTGGGGCGCGCCAATTACCGTGCCACTGACCCGTACCGGATGAATGGTCATAGATGCCGTGGGTACAATCATGGACTTCTTTGCGCATACGGCCAGCGGCACGCCAATGGAATGCCCGCCGCCCAGCACCAATGAGACCGTGGGCTTTTTCATTCCCGCGATCAGCTCCGCAATGGCAAGCCCTGCCTCGATATCGCCGCCTACTGTATTGAGGAGGATTAGCAGTCCATCGATCTCGCTGCTTTCCTCAATGGCCGCGATCTGCGGGATCACATGCTCATATTTGGTGGTCTTTGTATTTTCTGCTAAGACCTGATGTCCCTCGATCTGCCCAATGATGGTCAGACAATGAATATTTCCCTGCTCGGATTTCAGCTCTGCGCTGCCAAATTCAATGGTTTGCTCCCGTTCCTCCCGGATCTCCTCGGTCTGCTGCTTCTCTTTTTTCATTCTGATTCCCCAATTCTGCAATGATGGGGATAGCTTGCCCTATTTGCCTGCTTTTATACCTGTGGATTTCCATTCTCATCCAAGCATACTTCCAGATATCCGGCGTCTACAACAGAAAAAAAACACATCAATGCCTCACACGGGAGCCTCTGTCCCGGTTTCCACGGAAACTGATAATGGTTCCCACGCCGCCGTCCTGAGGGCAGCAGCAACTCTCCGACTCTGCCGCCGGGATAACGGTTCCATTGAGCCTCGCGGGGCACCAACTCCCCCCGAAGAAGCTTGCCCTGCGGAAGCCTGGATGTCGGAACACTGATCCGGAGACACATTCTTCCGGATTCTGGCGCGGGAATGCCTAAGGCCACCTCTCCGCGTTCAAAAACCGCATGCACCTTTGCCACCGCCTCGGTATTCACCTGGGCATAAAACTCTGTATAAAGCCCCCGCTGCTGGGAATTCAGGGTACCGCAGGGCTGCCCCTGCTGAAAAATTGAAACCTGCAAAGGAAAACACCTCCGCATCAGTTTATGCGAAGGTGCTGTCCTTTAGCCGTGAAGACCAAAGCTCACTGCAATGGCGTTGTCCACCTGGTCCATCATGGACTCGTCCAGGCGTCCCATATGTTCCCGCAGGCGCTTTTTATCAATGGTGCGGATCTGTTCGAGCAGCACCACAGAATTTTTTGTGAGGCCAACAGTGGGGCCCACCAGCTCAATGTGGGTTGGGAGCCGTGCCTTGTTCATTTGAGATGTAATCGCCGCCGCAATCACCGTGGGGCTGTGCTTGTTCCCCATGTCATTTTGAACAATCAGCACCGGGCGTGTGCCCCCCTGTTCGCTTCCTACCACCGGACTCAGATCTGCGTAGAAAATATCTCCACGTTTTACGTTGTGATCCATAGACTGCTTCAACTCCGTGTATCAGTTTCCAGCGCTACAGCTTCACTGCTTATGTAACGCTGTACTTCTATTGTTTCACATTTCCGGAAGAATATACATATTCCACCGTCCCAGTCTATGGAAAGATCTGTCGGAACGTGACAAAACAGCGGCGCAGGTACAATACCTGCGCCGCTGTTTGTTTCATAATCAGGCTTTTTCCTCGTAATCGCCCTCGTCGTCGTAGCCGCCTTCATCCTCGTAGGTTTCCTCAGCCAGTGCACGAATGGAAAGAGAGATACGCTTCTTCTCAGCGTCCACATCAATGATCTTGGCATCCACAGTCTCACCCTCGGTGAGCACATCCTCAGGCTTGCCGATCCGGCGGTCCGCGATCTGAGAAATATGGATCAGGCCATCAATACCGGGGATGATCTCGGCAAAAGCACCGAAGGTCATCAGCTTTACGATCTTGACAGAGACAACATCGCCAATGTTGTAGTTTGCGGAGAAGATGGTCCAGGGGTTGGTCTCGTCGGTCTTGTAACCCAGGGAAATCTTCCGCTTCTCGGGGTCAAAGGAGATCACATAGACCTCGATCTCATCGCCCACAGCCACCACATCGGCGGGGCTCTTAATGCGGCTCCAGCTGAGCTCGGACACGTGAACCATGCCGTCCACGCCGCCGATATCCACGAAAGCACCATAAGAGGTCAGGCTCTTGACGGTGCCCTGATACTTCTTGCCGACCTCGATCTCGTTCCAGATCTTCTCCGCGGCGGCCTTGCGGGCCTCGGCGGTGACGGCACGGATGGAGCCGACCACACGCTTGCGCTGACGGTTGACCTCGGTGATCTTCAGTTTCACAGTGGTCTTCACCAGAATGCCCATATCGCCATTCTTGGGAATACCGGTCTGGGAAGCGGGAATGAACACCCGAATGCCCTTGTAGTTGGCAACCACGCCTCCCTTGTTCTGCTCGGTGACGTAGCCCTCGACCACAGTCTTCTCCTCGCAGGCGGTTTCTACTTCATCCCAGTTCTTCTGAGCGTCCAGCTTCTTCTTGGAGAGCATCACGGTGCCCTCAGCGTCATTGACGCGGATCACATAGACCTCGATCTCCTCACCCACGGAGAAGACCTCCTCCGGCTTGACAGTGGGATCGTCGCTGACCTCGCTGTAGGGTATGTAGCCAGCGTGCTTGGTACCCAGGTCCACCGCGATTTCAGTGGGGGTGATGCCCGTAACGATACCGGTAACCTTTTCTCCTGTATTTAAGGATTTGTCGTACTGCTCCAGCAGCTGGTCAAAGGACTCCTCCATAGTTTCGATCTTGATTTCGTCGCTCATGTTGTTGTATACCTCCTTAATTATCCACTCCGGTGTGGAAGCACCGGCAGTGATACCAACAGATGATCTACCGTTGTAGGAAGCAGTCTGTAAATCTGCACCACTGTCGATGAGGCAGG
>CABSAB010000067.1 GCA_902475515.1 uncultured Eubacteriales bacterium
GCCTGCGGCGCGGTTGGCGGTGACGCGGCGGTGGAAAACATCTTTGAGAACAGTGACTTTGTGTATATGCTCAACCAGGCTGGCGGTGACCGGCAGATTCTGGCCAAGCAGCTCAACATCAGCCCCCATCAGCTTTCCTATGTGACCCATTCCGGCGAGGGCGAGGGGCTTTTGTTTTACGGAAATGTCATTCTGCCGTTCATTGACCGGTTCCCGAAGGATACCGAGCTGTACGCCGTAATGACCACCAAACCCAATGAAATCAAAAAGGAGGCATAAATTTATGGATACTTCTATCTTCAAACAGGATGCATTGGCAAAGAAAAAAGTGTCGGTGCTGGCAGATACCACGCTGGCTCTGTCCACCTTTGTTCAGGCCCAGCGCGTGGGCGCAAGGCTCAATGAGCGCGGTCTGGCCGGTATTCTGCGTCTGGCCGAGCTGCAATCCCAGCTTGTCCCGGATTGGGACAAGGACCACTTTGACGGAAAGGCACTGTTCATTCTCTGCTCCCTTCTGACGGAGCTGATGCTGAATGTGTCCAACGTTCCCGGCGATCTGGCCATCTATGGCGAGCTGGAGTCCATGCTGGAAGAAATCGCAGACGGTGAGTGGTTTGAGTAAGCAGAACAATCCCCGCCTCCAGTTCACCGACGCCGAGCGCGAGGATTCCCGGCTGAAAGAACATATCCGCAAGGCAGATAAGGCCGCTGACAAAGCGGAGGAGGCGCGGACCACAATTCCTAAGAAAAAGAAGAAAGTCAAAAAGCGCACTGTTGACCCGGCCACCGGGAAGAAAACGGTGCGCCTTCGTTTTGAGGAAGTGGATCAGCCTGCACCGGCCTCCAAACTGACCCATGCTGTCACAGCGGCTCCCGGTCAGGCGATTGCCGTTCAGATGCACCGCAAAATCGGAGAAACCGAGGAGGACAATGTGGGCGTGGAAAGCGCCCACCGTTTGGAGGAAACTGCCGAGGGCGGCGCACATCTGGCCGCTTCTGCCCACCGCTCCCAAAAACTGCGGCCCTACCGGGCTGCGGCAAGGGCGGAGAAAAAGCTGGAAAAGGCCAATGTCAATGCCTTGTATCAGAAAGCCATGCAGGACGATCCGTCCAGCTTCAGCAACCCCCTTTCCCACTGGCAGCAAAAGCAGGCTATCAAAAAGCAGTATGCCGCCGCCAAGCGCACCGGACAGACTGCCGGTACTGCGGCAAAGGCTGCGGACAATACGGCCAAGGCCGCTAAAAAGACTGCCGAGGAGACGAAAAAGGCAGGCGGCTTTGTCTGGCGGCACCGGCGCGGATTCGGCATTGCCATCGCGCTGTTTCTCATTCTGTGTTTTTTCCTGAACAGCCTTTCTTCCTGTTCGGTTCTGCTGGAGGGCGGAATGTCCGGCCTTGCTGGTTCCACCTATCCCTCCCGTGATGAGGATATGCTGGGTGCGGAGGCCGCTTATGCCCAGATGGAAGCTGACCTTCAGTATGAGATTGACCATTATGAGAGCCTGCACGGCGGATATGACGAGTATCACTATGACCTGGATGAGATCAAGCACGACCCCTATGTGTTGATTTCCATTCTCACTGCCTACCATCAGGGAGAATGGACGCTCTCTGAGGTACAGGGAACGCTTGCCATGCTCTTTGACCGTCAGTACACGCTCACTGAGAATGTGGTAGTGGAAACCCGTTACCGCACCGAAACCTCCACGGACCCGGAAACCGGAGAAGAAACCAGTGAAGAAGTTCCTTATGACTATTACATCTGCTATGTAACACTGGAAAACTTCGATCTGTCCCATCTGCCGGTCTACATCATGGGCGAGGAACAGGTCAGTATGTACGCCGTGTATATGGCGACACTGGGCAACCGGCTGGACCTGTTCGCAGGCAATCCCAATGCCTCCACCAGAGAGGACTATCTGGATTACGATGTACCGCCGGAGGCGCTGGAGGATGAAGTCTTTGCCGCCATGTTAAAGGAAGCGGAGAAATACCTGGGCTACCCCTATGTGTGGGGCGGTTCCAACCCCAGCACTTCTTTTGACTGCTCCGGTTTTGTGAGCTGGGTCATCAACCACTCCGGCTGGAACGTGGGCAGGCTGGGCGCACAGGGGCTTTGCGACATCTGTACCCCGGTGTCCTCCGCCAACGCACGCCCCGGCGATCTGATTTTCTTCAAGGGAACCTATGACACGCCAGGCGTCAGCCATGTAGGTATCTATGTGGGCGATGGGATGATGATCCACTGCGGAAATCCCATCTCTTACGCCAGCATCAATACATCGTACTGGCAGCAACACTTTTACACCTTTGGCCGTTTACCGTAAAGGAGGGATTTTACCATGAACGCCAAGATCAACAAGCTCCGCAGTGAGCTGGATAAAAACAAGAACAAAATCTCCGAGCTTCAGAGCCGCAACCGGGAAATTGAGCGGCAGATTACAGAGCTGGAGAACAACGACATTTTGGAGCTGATTCACGCGCACAGCCTGGATATTACCCAGCTTGCCGCGCTGATCCAGACCATGAAAACTGACCCCGCCGCTGTCATGCGGGGAGAAATGGAGGAATCTGACCATGAAGAAATCTAAGCTGCGCTTCCTGACCTGTCTGGCCGTATGTGTTCTCTGCATGAGCGCCTTTTCTGTCACGGCCTTTGCGGGCGGCGGCCCGGAATTTGAGGAAACGGAACCCATCGAAACTGTGTCGGAGCCGGAATCCGGCGAACCGCTGTCCGAGGAAACGGACATCGTGACCCGCGACCTGCTTTATGACAAGGCCACCAATAAGCAATTCATCACCATTGAGGACCGGGACGGCAATATCTTCTATCTGGTGATCGACTATGATGCGCCAGTAAATGAGGACGAGGAACAGTTCAAGACCTACTTTCTGAATCCGGTGGATACGGACGATCTGGCGGCGCTGGCCGAAGAAGAAGAAACATCGCCCGTGGTCTGCACCTGTTCAGAAAAATGTACGGCAGGCGCAGTCAATACGAGCTGCCCCGTCTGTGCCACCAATATGACCGAGTGCGCCGGTAAGGAAACTAAGCCTGCTGAACCGGAGCCGGAACCCACTACGGAACCGGAGTCGGAACCGGAAAAGAGCAATTCGGCTTCCGGTCTGCTGGTACTGCTGCTGATTGCAGCCCTGGGTGGCGGCGGTGCCTTTGCCTACATCAAGTTCATCAAAAACAAGCCGAAAACCAAGACCTCCCCTGATCTGGATGATTATGACTTCGAGGACGAGGAGGATGATGCGGAAGTGCCGGAGGATGAACTGGACGATGATGATGAGGACGGCGCGGGAAGTGAGGATAAATGACCTACTTCACCAACAGTCCCTTTGAACGCATGATGCAGCAGAAGCCGATGGGCGGGCGGGAAACCTGCCCTTCGGCGCTGCCGAAAAACCACCGCTGCTATGGCTGTTCCAGCTATGGACGGGCTTGTTTCGGCTTGTGTCATCGTGACCTTATCATCAAGCCAAAACCCAAGGAAGGAGGAACCACGAAATGAAGCTGGTCATTGCGGAAAAGCCCTCTGTGGCAAAATCCATCGCTGCTGTTCTCGGTGCGAATAGCCGGAAGGACGGTTATCTGGAGGGCAGCGGTTTTCTTGTCTCCTGGTGCGTGGGCCATCTGGTGGAATTGGCCGATGCCTCCGCCTACGGAGAAAACTACGCCAAATGGGCGCTGGCCGACCTGCCGATTCTGCCGGATCATTGGGCCTACACCATTCTCCCGGACAGCAGAAAGCAGTTTGATACTCTGAAAAAGCTCATGGAACGGCCGGATGTGGCCTCTCTGGTGTGCGCCACTGATGCCGGGCGCGAAGGTGAGCTGATCTTCCGGCTGGTCTATGAACAGGCGAATTGTAAAAAGCCGGTGGAACGTCTCTGGATTTCCTCAATGGAGGATAGTGCCATTCGGGACGGTTTTGCCCACTTGAAACCCTCGGCGGACTATGACCGGCTTTATGCGGCGGCCCTGTGTCGGGCGCAGGCAGACTGGCTGGTGGGTATCAATGCCACCCGACTTTTTTCCATCCTGTATCACCGCACCCTGAACATTGGACGAGTGATGACCCCGACCCTTGCGCTGATCGTTCAGCGAGAAGCGGCCATTGACGCTTTCAAGTCGACCCCGTTTTATACAGTGACAGTGGCGTTTCCTGATTTTGCGGCTGCATCGGAGCGGATCACGGACAAGACCCAGGCGGAGGCCCTTCAAGCAGCCTGCCTCACGGCAGCTCATGCCACGGTCAAATCCGTGGAGCGCAAAGAAAAGGCAGAAAAACCGCCTGCCCTCTATGATTTGACAACCCTCCAGCGAGAGGCCAACCGGCTGTTGGGATTCACCGCCCAGCAGACGCTGGACTATTTACAGAGCCTCTATGAAAAGAAGCTGGCGACCTACCCCCGTACCGACAGCCGGTATCTGACTTCGGACATGGCCGGAAGCTTGCCGATGCTGGTCAATACCACCGCCAAAGCCATGCCATTTGCGGAGAAGTTGACCATTCGCTGTAATCCCGCCCAAGTCATTGACGATTCCAAGGTTAGCGACCATCATGCCATCATTCCCACACTGGGTATCCGGGAAACAGACCTTTCGGCCCTTCCTGCCGGAGAACTGGCCCTTTTACAGCTCATTTCTGCCCGGCTTCTGTGTGCTGTGGGCCAGCCCCATGCCTATGCAGAAACATCTGTTGTGGTAGAGTGTGCCGGTCAGGAGTTTAAGGCCAAAGGCCGTGCTATCTTAAATCCCGGATGGCAGGAGCTGGACGGGCGCTACAAAGACACTCTGAAAAACAAGCCGGAGCCGGAAAAGGAGGCCAAGGCTTTGCCGATTCTTTCTGAAGGTGACACCCTCTCTGTGGTAACTGCCGCCGTGAAAGAGGGAAAAACTTCTCCACCGGCCCATTTTACGGAGGACACGCTGCTTTCTGCGATGGAGACTGCCGGTGCCGGAGAAATGCCGGAGGATGCGGAGCGAAAAGGACTGGGAACCCCGGCCACCCGTGCCGGGATTCTGGAAAAGCTCATCAAGGTGGGCTTTGTAGAGCGAAAAAAGGTCAAAAAGGCTACCCATCTGATGCCTACCCATGAGGGCGTGGCCCTGATCACGGTACTGCCGGATCAGATACAGTCACCCTCCATGACTGCCGAGTGGGAGCATCGCCTGAAAGAGATCGAACGTGGCGGTGCGGAGCCTAATGCGTTTCTTTCCGAGATTGCGGCTATGCTCACAGAATTAACCGGCCGCTATGAGGCGGTAAAAGATGCTGCCGCACTGTTTCCCAGCGATAAAGAGAGCCTGGGTAAATGTCCCCGCTGCGGGGCCTCCGTGGTGGAGATCAGCAAGGGATTCGTCTGTGAAAACCGGGACTGCGGCTTTGCTATCTGGAAAGAAAACAAGTTTTTCACGGCCAAGAAAAAGAAGCCGACCAAGGCACTGGTGACGGAGCTGCTGTCCACCGGACGGGCAAGGCTCACCGGCTGCTACTCTGAAAAAACCGGCAAGACCTATGACGCTACGGTGGTGCTGGATGATACCGGTGGCAAATATGTGAGCTTCAAGCTGGAGTTTGATGCAGCCGGTCCGAAGCGGAGGTAATAGCCTATGAAGCTGTCCAAATACGAACAGGAAACCATTATCCTCTACAATCAGGCCGAGCTGACCGCCAGCGTTTATACCCATGACCCCAAGCTGCTGGAGAAGCTGGCCCGGCTGTCTGAGAAATATCCGCAGCAGATCCAGCCGGACGGCCCGAACCGTTACATCGTTCCCAAGGGCTGTGTGCTGGTCCGGGAGCCGTACAGTGAAAAACGCCGCGCCGCCGCCAAAGAGCGTGCAAAAATGGCGGGCCTGAAGCCCCCGATCAGGGGCGCAAGCTCCGAAACTTCATAAGAGCCGCGCCTCGGTACAGGAACCTCTATCCTGCGCCGGGGCGCTTTTTTCATTTGGGGAATGTATCCCTGTTTTTAGCCAGGAAAGGAGTGTAAATCATGGCAGATCAGAAGCAGACCAACAGAGAACGATTGCGGGAAATCACAGAGGGCATTGAGCAGGGCATCAAAGACCTGTTTCAGAGCGACAAATATATGCAGTACCTCCGCGTCATGTCCCGATTCCATCATTACTCCGTCAACAACGTAATGCTCATTCATATGCAAAAACCGGACGCCACTCAAGTGGCCGGTTTCAACAAGTGGCGCGATCAGTTTGGTCGCCATGTGAAACGCGGTGAAAAGGGTATCAAGATTATTGCGCCCACACCCTATAAGAAAAAGGTGGAGGAAATCAAGCGCGATCCTGATACAAAGGCTCCGATTCTGGACAAGGACGGCAAGGCCATTGTGGAGGAAAAAGAAGTCCAGATACCCATGTTCAAGGTGGTGTCCGTATTCGATGTATCACAGACGGAGGGCAGGCCGTTGCCCCAGCTTGCCAGCGACCTGACCGGAAATGTGCAGCACTATGAAATTTTCATGGAGGCTCTGCGTCGTTCCTCCCCGGTTCCGATGGAATTGGAGCCGATGGCTGCCAATATGGACGGCTACTTTGATACGGAAAACCAACGCATTGCAATCCGCACAGACATGAGCGAGGTTCAGACAATCTCAGCTGCAATCCATGAAATCACCCACGCGAAGCTCCACAACCCGGAGAAAACAGAAGCCATTCCATCATGGAAAGTAGTTATGGTGAGTGACGGCGGCACCCGGCATGATTACAGCATGGGCTTTGAGACGGAAGCTGCTGCGGAGGCTTTTGCGGCTGACGCCGGTTGGCGGTATGTGGACGAAAACCGGTTTGAATGGCGGCTTGAAGTTGAGGAAGATACCTCTGCGGTACAGGACGCAATCAAAAGCCGGAATACCGAGGAAGTGGAGGCCGAAAGCGTCTCCTATGCCGTCTGCCAGTATTACGGCATCCAGACCGGCGAGAACAGCTTCGGCTATATTGCCTCCTGGAGCAAGGGCAAGGAGCTGCCGGAACTCCGAGCCAGTCTGGAAACCCTCCGCGAAATGGCGGTCAATGTCCGTAATCAGGCC
>CABSAB010000068.1 GCA_902475515.1 uncultured Eubacteriales bacterium
CGGTCTCCGTAAAGCTCCCTGTTTTCCGAGTTTTCCAGCCGTTACGGGACACTTTTGGAGGAGACCAAGGCCTATTACAACACCCTCTATAACTCCCTGCACATCGGCTATCTGGAGTGGCTGGAGATCTCCTCCAGCATCAGCAAGGCCTTGAAGACCGTCCAGCAGACCAATCCCACGTTGAAATTCCTGGGGGAAAAGCATCCCCAGTATGAGCTGAATGAACTGTTTATGGACCGGAAGCTGGACCTGATCATCACCTACAAGGAATTCGCACCAAAGGGCACGGGGCTGAAAAAGCTGAAAGTCATGGACACCCCCTTGGTGCTGCTGGTCTCTCCGGAGCATCCCATGGCCACGGACAGCGCCACGGTGGACGATTTCCGCCATGAGCCGTTTATCAAGGCGGCCTCCAGCCGGGAATCCCTGTCTGAGAGCAAGACCCGGGCCAGGCGGCAGTGCCGGGAGCTGGGGTTCACCCCCTCGGAGATCGTCATTTCGCCCAATCTGGAGTCGGCGTATATGGCCACGGAGTTTGGCCAGGGTGTGCTGGTTTCCACCATGCTCTCCCGGATGAGCCTCCACAGCCAGCTGAAGTGCTATGATATCGGCGTGACCGAGGAGCTGCTGTGCTTCTGGCATGAGGATCAGGAAAATCCGGCGGTGGCGGCTTTCGCGTCGGTGCTGGAGCAGGTGCATCAATAAGAAACGGCACACAGTCCGAATTCGGATTGTGTGCCGATTTTGCATCGTTTTCAACCTGTGCCGGGCGTCTTTTCTGCGGTGGAAGGTATAGATGGTGACGTTCTCTGCGCCGTTTTTCCGGTCAAAAAAGCCGGGTCAGACCGGTCCGGGCAGTTGCCGCCGATGATGAGGATGCGCTCCGGGTTATACGCCCTCGTAAGCCGCCTTGATCCTGGCATAGACCGCCGGGAGGTTTTTCTCCATATCCAGGCTTTTCATATCCGGCCCGGTCCAGATGTGGAAGGTCCGGGCGGCGCCGCAGAGCTTGCCGTTAAACCAGGTTTCATAGCAAAGCTCCAGCTTCTTGGGCGCGTAGGCCGTCATACGGGTCTTGACCGTAACAGTGCCGGGATAGGTGGCAGGAGCGTTGTATTTCAGGTCCAGCTCCACCAGGGGCGGGTTGATGCCCTTTGCGTGCATATCCGCGTAGGAAAAGCCCATCTTCTCGAAAAAGTCCATGCGGGCCATCTCGTACCAGATGGGGTAGACGGCATGGTGGACGATGCCCATGCGGTCGCAGTCGGGGTAGCGGACGTCAATGTTCAGCTCGGTTATCATGGAAAAACCTCCGGTTTTCAGATAGAAACGGTGCAGTGGGCGGGAGCGGACGGAGCATAGTATACGGTGATTTCTGCGCCTTTATCGGGGCAGGGAAGATTCCAGTTTACAAAGCGGCTGCCCCGGTAGCTGGTTCCATCCACCTGATAGGTGAAATACAGGATGTGGGGGAAGGCTGCACCGTCCAGCGGGGTGGTACGAAGGGATTTCTGGTTGACCTTCAGAAAGTGGCAGGTCTTGACCTCTGTCACGGTGCCCGCCGCGGTGTGGTTTCCACGAATGAGCTTCCCCGCGCCAAGGCCCAGAGTACGCAAAATGTTCATAAGGCAGACCTCCTTTTTCCCAGTATAACACAACAGCGCAAAAAGGTACAGAAAAATCGCCCTCCAAACCGGAGGGCGATTTTGTCACGAAAATCAGGCGCTTCTCTTTTTAAGGTAGCGGTCAATATAGATCATCAGGAACACGGGGATGATGGCGGTCACAGCGCCCATGATAAAGGTGGGCATGATGCCGACAGCCGTGGCAGCCTCCACATTGACGGAAGCCTTGATGAGGTTATTGGCAATGAAGTTGAAGAAGATGGAGCTGAAGCCCAGAGCCAGCATGGCAACGCCGTAGTTGGTGCCGGAGTTCTTAGGCCCAAACAGGTCGGTGCACAGGGCGGCGTTCAGAGCAGAGGGGCCGCCGTAGGCAAAGGCGATCAGCGCAATGGTCACGAAGTAGCCGTAGCCGGTGATGAAGGTCATGAGGATGGCCCCCACCAGGGTGATGCCGCACAGCACATGCATGGTGTTGCTGCGGCCGATCTTGTCGGACAGGGTGGCCATGATGAGCCGGCCTGCGGCATTGGTGATGCCGGTAAAGGACACGCAGAACACGGCGGCGCTGGGGGTCAGGCCCCGGACGATGCCCAGGTTCTTAATGAGGGGCACGCAGAGGTTCCAGGTGCCGTTGATGAAGAAAATCGAGAAGAACAGCGCCCAGAAAGCGGGAATCTTGATGGACTGCCCCAGGGTGTAGTTGACATTGCCGGAAACGGCGGCCTTGGGCAGGTTCAGGCTGGTGAGGTACTCCTCGCCAGGGAGGCTGATAAAGGCGGTGGCGATCAGGCCGAGCACGGCAAACACGCCCGCCAGGATCAGGAACACCGGGGTGAAATCCACCACGCCGGAGGCATCCCGGAACATATCCATCAGCCAGGTGGACAGGGGGGTGAACACCACAGTGGAAAGACCAAACGCGCCGCAGGCAAGACCGGAAGCCAGGCCGCGCTTATGGGGCAGCCACTTCTGAATGCAGCTGATGCAGGCGCCATAGGCAAAACCGGAGCCGAGACCTGCCATGATGGCGTAGGTCACATTCAAAAGGCCCACGGTGCCAGGGGTCAGAAGGCCAGTCAGGCCGATGCCCAGGGCGAACAGGATCACACCCAGGAAGCAGGTGAGCTTGGGGCCCTTTTTGTCGTTGATGAAGCCGCCGATGAGGTTGCCGAACACGAAGGCGAAGATCATGTAGGAGGATACCATGCCCGCCGCGCTGTCGCTCCAGTTGAAGGACTTGACGACATCCGCCCGCAGGGCGCTCCACAGATACAGGATACCCACGCACAGCTGGACCACCAGGCAGGCGATGATGGAGATCCACGGATTCTTGCGATTCTTCAATGAAAATCCCTCTTTCACTTCTTATTTGAATTTACCAAAGGGTATTATATCACTGGTTATATAGTTTGTCTAGTCACAACCAAATGAATTATAAAACAAAATCCTCTGGTTGTGACCAGAGGATTTTTAGCAATTTGCCGGATTTATTCCCGCAGGAGCATCAGTGCTTCCGGGGGGAAGCGGATCAGCAGGGGGCCGTCCGGGAGGGCCTTGTAGTCCGCCTTGGAGATCATCCAATGGATGGGCTCCCCCTGGGCTCCCGGGCGGCGGAGCAGGAGGACATACTCAAAGGTGTCCTCAATGGTTCCAGTGACTTCCATTTCGTAGGTGTTGGGGCCGGGGGCCGCAGCCAGCTGCAGATGATGCCCCCGGATGCCCGCCAGGCTGCCGCCGCTGTTTCCGGGGAGCTGGAGGTCCATATCCCAGCCGTCGGCGTGGAAGACGGTCCCGCCATCCACATGCCGCAGGCTGGACACATGGCTGAAATTCTTGCAGCCCGTCAAAAGGGCGGCCCGGTAGGTGCCGGGGGACTGGAACAGACGGTGCTTTTCATCCATCACGTCGATGTGCCCCTCGTCGTAAACAGCCACCCGGTCCGCCATGCGGAAGACCTCGTCCCGGCTGTGGCTCACCAGCAAGGTGGTGCCGCCGAAGTCCCGGATCAGGGAAAGGACCTCCCGTTCCAGCTGGTCCCGCAGGTGGGAATCCAGGGCGGAAAATGGCTCGTCCAGCATGAGGATGCGGGGCTGCCCCACCAAAATGCGGGCCAGGGCCGTCCGCTGCTGCTGGCCGCCGGAAAGCTCATGGGGATAGCGGTCCCCCAGGTCCTGAAGCTGAAAGCGCTCCAGAGCAGCCCCGGCGGCGGCCCGTTTTTCGGCGCGGCTGCCGGTACGGACGCCGGTCATGATATTTTGCAGGACCGTCATGGTGGGAAACAGCGCGTAGTTTTGGAACAGCAGACCCACCTGCCGCTGCTGGGGGGAGAGATCGATCTTTTTCTCACTGTCGAAGAATACCACGTTGCGTCCGCGGTCCGGGGTGACGATGCCGGCGATGGCCCGGAGGGTCATGCTCTTGCCGCTGCCGGAACCGCCCAGCAGGGCCAGGACCTCATTCCCGGCGGTAAAGGAGACGTCCAGTGTAAAAGCTCCAAAGGATTTTTGTATGTTGACTTCGATCATGGTTCACCAACGCTTTCCGTGTTTGCCGCCGGTGACAAGGTTCATCACCAGGACGATCACAAAGGCGATCAGCAGCACAATGGCCACCCAAATGCCCGCAGTCGTATAGTCGCCGTTTTGGGAGATGGCCGTGGCGATCTTCTGGGAAATGGTTCCGGTCTTTCCGGCGATGTTGCCCGCCAGCATGGAGGTGGCGCCGTACTCGCCCAGGGCCCGGGCAAAGGTCAATATGGTGCCTGAGGCGATGCCGGGGCCTGCGGTGGGGACCACCACCCGCCAGAAGATCGTAAGCTCCGACATGCCCAGGGTGCGGCCCGCGTAGACCAGGTTCTCATCGATCTGCTCAAAGGCAGCCCGGGCATTCCGGTACATCAGCGGAAAGGCGATCACCGAAGATGCCAGGATGCAGCCCAGCCAGGTCTGCACCACCTTGATCCCGGCGGTCTCATATAAAAACGAGCCAAAGGGGCGGCGCAGAGAGAAGAGCAGCAGCAGGAAAAAGCCCGCCACCGTAGGGGGCAGCACCATGGGCAGGGTCAAAATGCCGTCCGCCACCGCCCGGGCCCGGCCGCTGAGCTTCAGCACCTTTCTGGCGGCAAACAGCCCCAGGAAGAAGCACAGGAACGTGGCCACGATGCCGGTCTTCAGGGAGATCAGCAGGGGAGACCAGTCCAGGGCCTGGAATTTCTCCAAAACTTCGTTCAATGAAAATCACCTCGAATGGATGAATTTACGAAAACCGGGGACGGGAGCTGCCCCATCCCCGGCTTTGTTCAGTTTAGCATGGTTTTGTACAAGCGTCAACCGACGTTGCTGATGAACATATATTCCTCGAAGATCGCAATGGCCCCGGGGGTCTGCAGGAACGCGAAGAAGTCGTCCGCGGCAGCGGTGACTGCGTCAGTGGCCTCAGCGTTCTGAATGCGGACCATGGGATAGAGAATCTCGCCGGTGAGGTCCGTGGAGACGGACTCGAGGATCTCAATGTCATCTATGCGGGAGTAGGCATCGGAGTGGTACACGGTACCCACCTCGTTGGAGCCTTCAGCCACGGCTTCCAGCGCCTTGGAGACGTTGGAGACCTCGTTGATCTCCAGGCCGCCCAGGGCCTCGGAGACCTCCGGGGTGGTGATGTCCGCGGCAGTCAGGGATTCATCCAGAACGCCCAGCTTCTGCAGGGCGGCACGGGTATACTTGCCGGCGGGCACAGAGCCGTCTGCCAGGGCCATGGAGCTTGCGTCGGCGAGATTCTCCAGGCCGGTGACCTTGGTGCCGGAGTTCTTATAGGTGATCAGGTCCAGGGTGTTCTTCAGCAGGTCCACACGGCTTCCGTCGATGGACAGGCCCTCCTCCTCGGCGGTCTTGATTTGGGCGACCGCGGCGGAGAAGAAGATGTCGCAGGTGAAGCCCTCCTGGATCTGGGTCAGCAGCGTGCCGGAGGAATCGGCGTTCAGGGTGACAGTCACGTTCGGCTGGGTCTGGTTATACAGCGCCACGATGTCCTGGAACGCATTGTCCAGCGAAGCGGCGATGAACACCTGGATCTCAGCGGCCTCCAGGGCGTCGGCCTCGGGTTCCCCGGCAGAAACAGGCGCAGGCTCGGTGGTGGGCGCAGGGGCCTGGGTCGGCGCGGAGGTTTCAGCGGGCGCCTCGCTGGCGGGTGCGGCGGAGGAAACCTCTGCACTGGAAGCGTCCGTGCCGCAGGCGGCCAGGGAGAAAACCATGGCACAGGCCATCAGCAGCGCAAGTAACTTTTTCATGATCTCAATTCCTTTCTGTTTTGTGCTGTTTTTATCTGTGCTATTGATTATAAATCGAATCAAGCGGAAAAGCAACCAGATAAAACAGAATAAAACACAACAAAATTGGAGACGGTCACAGCCGGATAGTTGTGATAAGACGGAGGAAGAATCTTGTGCATTATGGGTGAAATGTGGTAAAATGGACAAAACAGAATGTGGAGGCACATCATGACAAAGACGGATTTGATTAAAGAATTCCAGGCTCTGGGCATCCCGGAGCTTGCGGGACTGACGGACCTGTGCGAGCTTCCGGGGAAGTTTGTGAATCTGGAATATACCCTTCCCAGCGGCCAGACGGTAAAGCTTTTGGACGATGCGAAGACCTATCTGGGCAGTGAGGTCCACAAGCCGGGAAGCCACCGCTGCTACGGACTGGCGGCGGACGAGCATTACCTTCTGGTCTGCGAATACGGTGACGGCGGCACGGATGCGGAGATCGTTGTATTCAAGCGGCTGGACGGATAGACAGACAAAGGGGGCAGGCGGAGCATGGAAGAACAGAAATTACTCACGGCCCAGGAGGCGGCGGACCTTTTAAAGGTCAAAAAGGCCACGGTCTATGAGATGGTCAAGCGGGGAGAGATCCCCGCGGTGAAGATCGGCAAGCAGGTGCGGATCGCCCAGGCGGTCCTGGAGCAAAAGCTTCGGCCCGGCACGAAGCCGGAGACGGCCGAGCCCCAGCCGCCGGAGCCTGCCGGAGGCGGCATTGTGCTGTGCGGACAGGACAGCTGCCTGAATATCATTGCGAACCATATCTCTGCGCTGCCGGGGGCGATGCCCATGCTGCGGAGCTATGCGGGCAGCTACAACAGCCTGCATCAGCTCTACCAGGGCAAGGCGGATATTGCCACCTCCCATCTCTGGGACGAGGAGAGCGGCAGCTACAATTTTCCCTTTATCCGGGCCACTGCCCCGGCAATGGACAGGTGATTGTTGTACTCCCGGTCATACCCCGGAATGCTTCGCCGGTCGATCCCCAGAGCCTTGAGCTTTTCATCCAGCAAAATGCGGGTGCCGCTGCCTTTTTCCCGGTTGACCATGGAGACCCGGCCTCCTCTCAGGCTCTCCACCCCGGAAATGCCCTTGGGG
>CABSAB010000069.1 GCA_902475515.1 uncultured Eubacteriales bacterium
TCCGCGTCAATGACCTCCTCGTCATAGGCCTCGCCACTGCGTCACTGTCCGGAACCGGGACACCATGGAGCAGGTGCGTATGCCCATGGACCAGGTGGCGGATTATCTGAAAAAACAACTGGAATTTTGATCTCCCCCAGACGAGAGAAAGGAACGGATCTATGGACGTAAAAAACCTGGCCATCACCGCCGCGAAGGGCCGTCTTCTGGCCCTCCAGTGCGTGTACGAGGCAGCCTCCGGCCATCCCGGCGGCTCCCTGTCCGCCATGGACCTGCTGACGGTGCTGTATTTTGATGTGATGAACATTGACCCGAACCATCCCCAGGACCCGGACCGGGACCGGTTTGTGCTCTCCAAGGGCCACTGCACCCCGGCACTGTATTCCATCCTGGCCCTGCGGGGATATTTCCCGGAGGAGGAGCTTCACAAGTTCCGCCGGATCGACGCCCACTATTCCGGCCATCCGGATATGGTCCATGTCAAGGGCGTGGATATGTCCACCGGCTCTCTGGGCCAGGGCATTTCCGCCGCTGTGGGCATGGCCCTGGCGGGGAAATTGGACAAAAAGGACTATCGGGTCTACTCCATCCTGGGCGACGGCGAGATCGAGGAGGGCCAGACCTGGGAGGCGGCGATGTCTGCTGCGAAATACAACCTGGACAACCTCTGCGCCGTGGTGGACGTGAACGGTCTCCAGATTGACGGCAAAACTGCCGACGTCATGCCCACGGAGCCCCTGGACAAGAAGTATGAGGCCTTCGGCTGGCACGTGATAACCTGTGACGGCCACGACTATGCCGCCATCAAAGCGGCCTTTGACGAGGCAAAGACCGTCAAAGGAAAGCCCACCATGATCCTGGCGAAAACCGTCAAGGGCAAGGGCGTTTCTTATATGGAGAACAATGCCGGCTGGCACGGCAAGGCCCCCAGCGACGAGCAGTACAAGACCGGAAAAAATGAGCTTACAGAGCTTCTTGCAAGATTGGAGGCGGAGTAAATGAAGATCGCCACACGTGCCGCCTACGGCGAAGCCCTGGCGGAGCTTGCCGAGCAGTATCCCGAGCTGGTGGTGCTGGACGCGGACCTGTCCGGCTCCACCATGACCAAGACCTTTGCGGAAAAGTACCCCGAGCGCTTCTATGACATGGGCATCGCCGAGGGCAATATGGCCGGCGTGGCCGCAGGCCTTGCCGCCTGCGGGAAGAAGCCCTTTATCAATTCCTTTGCCATGTTCTCCGCAGGCCGGGCCTGGGAGCAGGTGCGCAATTCCATCGCCTATCCGGGCCTCAATGTAAAGGTCATCGGCTCCCACGGAGGCCTTTCCGTGGGCGAGGACGGCGCCACCCATCAGTGCATTGAGGATTATGCCATCATGCGGGCCATCCCCGGTATGTTGGTGCTCTCCCCCTGCGATGGGCCGGAGATGAAGCTGGCGGTGAAGGCTCTGCTGGAGTACAACGGCCCCGCCTATATGCGTCTTGGACGGCTGGCGGTGGAATCCGTCACCGATACCGTCCCCGGCTATACCTTTGAGATCGGCAAGGGCAGCGTTCTGCGGGACGGAACAGATGCAACCGTCATTGCCACGGGCATGATGGTCCAGAGCGCTTACGAGGCTGCCGAAAAGCTGGCTGCGGAGGGCATTTCCCTCCGTGTCATCGATATGCACACCATCAAGCCCCTGGATGCGGACCTGGTGATCAAAGCCGCCAAGGAGACCGGCTGCATCGTCACCTCCGAGGAGGCCAATGTGCTGGGCGGACTTGGCTCCGCAGTGGCCGAAGCGGTGGCGGAGGCTTGTCCCGTTCCTGTGGTGCGCCACGGCGTGATGGACGAATTCGGCCGCTCCGGCAAGGCCCAGGCGGTGCTGGATGCCTACAAGCTTAACGCGGCGGGCATTATTGAGAAGGTCAAGTATGCGCTGACCCTGAAAAACTAAGGAAACTCCACAGGGCGGGGGCTTGCCCCCGCCGTCTTTCTATATCATTCTGGTGACCAAGGAAGGGGGTATCCCCATGAAACAGGCGCTGCAAGCGGGACTGCCCGCATTGGCACACACCTTGACCGAACCCCAGCTGGAGCAGCTTTGCGCCTTTGGCAATGCCCTGCTGGAGAAAAATCAGGTGATGAACCTCACCGCCATCACTGAGCCGGAGGCCGTGGCCCGGCTGCACTTTCTGGACTGCATGGCACTGCTGGACCTGACGGATTTTTCGAATAAAACCGTCATTGACGTGGGCTGCGGCGCGGGCTTTCCCGGAGTGCCCTTGAAGATCGCGGAGCCGTCCATCCGGCTTACCCTGCTGGACAGCCTGAAAAAACGGGTGGACTGGCTGGCGGAGACCCTGCCCGGCCTGGGGATCGGGGCGGAATGCGTCTCGGCCCGGGCGGAGGAATATGCCCTTTCCCACCGGGAAGCCTTTGATATTGCCACATCCCGGGCGGTGGCCCGGCTGAATATGCTCTCGGAGCTGTGCCTGCCGCTGGTCTCAGTGGGCGGGGCGTTCATCGCCATGAAAGCGGTGGACAGCGACGAAGAAATCTCCCAGGCGGCCCGGGGCATCGGGCTGCTGGGCGGCAAGGTGGAGCGCATTTGGGATTACACTGTGCCCGGGACGGATGCCGTTCATCGGGCCGTTTTGATCCGCAAGATCAAAAAAACGCCGGGGCAATATCCCCGGAGGTTTGCCAAGATCAAACAATCTCCGCTGTGACAAATCAGGACGCAGCTGCTGCGTCCTGATTTTTCCATATATGTTGAGGCATGGATTTCACTCCGGCGGAATAGCATAGGAATGGGAATGCCGGGAGACAAGCCCGGTTTTCTCCTGCGTTTTCGCCAAAATGACACATCTGCGGCAAATTCCCGAAAGAATCCTGTTGAAATTTGCTGAAATACTGGTATAATGTTAATGTATGACCAAAAAAGGAGGCGGCCTTATGGGCGAAGTGTTAGTTGTCACGTCCGGCAAGGGCGGCACCGGGAAAACCACGCTGTGTGCGGGCCTGGCCTCCTGTCTTGCGGCCATGGGTCAGCGGGTGCTGGCCATCGACTGTGACATTGGCCTGAACAATCTGGACATCGCCCTGGGCATGACCGACTGCGCCACCATCAGCTTTTTGGACGTGATGATGGAGAACCACTACCTCTCCGACGCCCCGGAGCATCCGGTGATCCCCGGGCTTCAGCTGCTAACTGCCCCCACCAAGACCCGGGCGGGGCTGGTGGACGACGTGATCTTCGGGCGGCTCATTGAGGAGGCGGCAGAGGTCTACGACTGGGTCCTGCTGGACGCACCGGCGGGCATCGGGACGGGCTTTGACCTGGCGGCCAGCTATGCCACGCGGGCCATTGTGGTGGCCACAGCGGACCTGGGCTCCCTGCGGGACGCGCAGCATGCGGCGGCGCTTCTGGTGGAGCGGGGGATCGATCCCATCCATCTGGTGGTGAACCGGGTGACCCGGCGGCTGCTTAGCTCCATCCGTTCCACGGTGGATGATATGATGGACACCATTGGGCTTCCTCTGCTGGGGATCATTCCGGAGGATCAGGCGGTGCCTGTATCCGCTGCCGAGGGCAGCGCACTGGTGCTGCACAGCCGCAAGGGAGCGGCCCTGGCAAGTTTGCATATTGCCCGGCGGCTTCTGGGGCTGGAGGCGCCCCTGATACGGTTAAGATATTAAAATACGGAGTTGGAGGAAATCGTTATGAATATTGCGATCATGGCGCAGGACAAGAAAAAAGAACTGATGATCCAGTTTTGCATTGCCTACAAGGGCATCCTGGCAAAGCATTCCCTCTCCGCAACCAGCACCACGGGCCGTTTGGTTATGGAGGCCACGGGGCTTCCCATCACCCTGTACCTCTCCCGGGCCCAGGGGGGGCAGCAGCAGGTTGGGGCGCGGATTGCCTATAACGAGGTGGATCTGCTGCTGTTTTTCACCAATCCCACCTGCAACGATCCCGTGCAGGAGCAGAACCTGCTGCAGATCGAGCGGCTGTGTGATATGCACAACGTGCCTTATGCCACGAACCTGGCCACGGCGGAGATGCTGATTTTGGGTCTGGACCGGGGCGATCTGGACTGGCGCGAGGGCGGCGGAAAGGCTGCGCCGCTGTATTAAGCTTAGATGATTTACACCGCTATCAACGGCTTGGGTTGATAGCGGTGTTTTTTTAGGCTTGCCGTGTCGGCAGTTTCATCCGGAGTACCCGGATGGCGTTTAAAATCGCCAAAACCGCCACACCAACATCAGCAAATACTGCTGCCCACATGGAAGCCAGGCCCACGGCGCCGAGGATCAGCACCAGGAACTTGACGCCCAGGGCAAAGACGATATTCTGCCGCACGATGCGGAGGGTCTTGCGGGAGATGTACATAGCATCCGCAAGCTTGGAGGGTTCATCGTTCATAATGACGATATCTGCCGCTTCGATGGCCGCGTCGGAGCCAAGGCCGCCCATGGCCACACCCAGGTCCGCCCGGGCCAGCACCGGAGCGTCATTGATGCCGTCGCCCACAAAGACCAGCTTGCCGGTCTCGGACTTCTCCGCAAACAGGGCCTCTACCCGGTCCACCTTGTCGGCGGGCAGCAGCTCGGTGTATACCTGGTCCAGCCCCAGCTGCTGTGCCACGGACTCACCGATGGCACGGCTGTCGCCGGTGAGCATGACGGTCTTTTTGATCCGGGCCTTTTTCAGATAGGAAATGGCAGCGGCCGCATCGGGCTTTACCGCGTCGGCAATGAGGATATAGCCCCGGTAGACGCCGTCTACGATCACAAAGATCAATGTGCCCAGCGCCGCACCGGTATCCACCGGGGGCAGGGAGAAGCGGGAGAGCATTTTCTGGTTGCCCGCAGCCACCCGGCGGCCGTCTACGGTGGCGGTCACGCCGTGGCCGGGGATCTCCTCCACATCGGTGATGCGGCCGGGATCCATGGGCTTTCCGTAGGCTTCCTTTAACGACCGGGAAATGGGATGATCCGAGTAATGCTCGGCATAAGCCGTCAGCTCCAGCAGTTCCTCCTGGGAGATGCCCTCCGGATGGATGCTCCGGACCTTAAAAACGCCCTGGGTCAGGGTGCCGGTCTTATCAAACACCACGATCTCCGCCTGGGAAAGGGCCTCCAGATAGTTGCTGCCCTTGATGAGGACGCCGCTGTGGGAGGCCGCGCCGAGGCCGCCGAAGAAACTCAGCGGTACGGAGATCACCAGGGCGCAGGGGCAGGAGATCACCAGGAACGTCAGGGCCCGGTAGACCCAGTCGGAAAACCGTGCGCCCGGGAGCACCAGCGGCGGAAGGACGGCCAAGATCGCCGCCAGGATCACCACAGCGGGGGTGTAGTACCGGGCGAATTTCGTAATAAAATGCTCGGACTGGGATTTTCGGCTGCTGGCGTTTTCCACCAGGTCCAGGATCTTGCTGACGGTGGAATCGTAGAACTCCTTGGTGACCCGGGCGGTAAGCACGCCGTTTAAGTTGATGCAGCCGCTGAGGAGCGTGTCGCCCACGGCGGCCTCCCGTGGAACAGATTCCCCGGTGAGGGCGGCGGTGTCTAGCATGGAACTGCCCTCCAGGACCTCGGCATCCAGGGGGATCTTCTCACCGGGTTTGATGACGATGATATCGCCCAATTCCACTTCATCGGGGTCCATGCGGACGAGTTCGCCGTTTTGCAAAACATTGGCAAAGTCGGGGCGGATGTCCATAAGACCGGCAATGGAGCGGCGGGATTTATCCACGGCGTAGCTCTGGAACAGCTCGCCCACCTGGTAAAACAGCATGACTGCAACGCCCTCGGGATACTCCCCAATCAGGAACGCGCCGATGGCGGCCAGCCCCATTAGAAAGTTCTCGTCAAAGACCTGGCCCCGGCAGATCCCCCGGATGGCCTTCCAAATCACATCGCCGCCCGCGATCAGGAGCGCCGCCAAAAAGACGGTGATCCGCACGGCTTCGATGGGAATGGGGATCAGGATCGCGGCGAGAAATGCCGCGGCGCCCGCCAGGATGCGGGCAAGCCGTTTCTGATTTCCGTTCATGGCTGCATCCTCACGCCTTGGTGATGACCACGTCCGGCTCCACCTTCTTGACGATGGCGGCGGCCTGCTCCACGATGGTGGGCATATCCTCCCGCTCGGCTTCTAAAGTCATTTTGGTGGTCATAAAGTTGACTGTTGCGGCAGTGACACCCGGGAGCTTCTGCAGGCTGGCTTCAATCTTGGCGGCGCAGTTGGCGCAGTCCAGTCCGTTGAGCTTAAATACTTTTTTCATAGGAAATTCCTCCAAATTGATCGAAAATAGAGTGAACAATTGAACAATCGTTCAATTGATGGCTTCATTATACCGGAGACCAGAAACTTTGTCAAGGGAATTTCTGATAATGCGCAAAGAAACTATTTTTTTGCGGGAGATTTTATGGTATACTATGTATAGAGGAATGCACCGAAACGGGTGCAAAAGCATAGAACAAAGAGGAGTGCAAGAATTTTCTGGGAGGTACTTATAAAAATTTCCAAAACCAACCGTTTTTTTATCTTTTTTTTGACGCATCCTTTGACGGGGCGTCTGTTATAATGAAGCCGTAGAAAGGAAATAGTGCCCCCTCAAAAAAATACACTATTCGACTAAAAATGCAAAAATTTCCCACCCCGGGTATTGACCATCCAAAAAATTGGGCGTATAATAATACCCACTATGCGCCTATGATGTGAGATCCTTTCCGGTGGGAAAAATCGGCTGTGGAATGGAGGTTATGCTTATGACAGAAAAAGAGCTTCGTAAACTGCATAGACAGGACCTCCTTCAGCTGCTGCTGGAACAGGGAAAGGAAGCGGTGCAGCTGGGCAGTCAACTGGCTGAGACGGAAGAAAATCTGAGCCAGACCCAGTCCGGCAATGACCGGCTGAAAAACAAGCTGGATGATAAGGACGAACAGATCGAACGGCTGAAAGAACGGCTGGACGAAAAGGACGCCCAGATCAACAAGCTGAAAAGCCGCCTGGACG
>CABSAB010000070.1 GCA_902475515.1 uncultured Eubacteriales bacterium
ACGGACCAGCTCGTCCTCGGTGTCCACATGGTCGTTGATGAGGCGCTCCTCGGTGGTGACGATGATCTCACGCTCCACCTTGCAGCCCATCTCCTCGGCGATGATGGCGGCGGTCTCGTAGTCGATGACCTCGGATACGGAGGCCATGACGCCGTTCTTGATGAGGCACTTGACCACCTCGGCGCCGGTCTTCTTCATGCGGGAGGCCAGCTCGCCCACGCTGATCTCATCGGGGATCATCACCTTCAGCGGAGCCTTCTTGGCAATCTCCAGCTGGAGACGGCGCATCTGCTCCTGCTCCTCATTCCGGCGCTTGTTGCCGAAGTTGCCGCGCTTTTTATTGTTCTTGTTGCCGACCCGCTCCTTCTTGGCGGTGTACTTCTGGGCCCGCTCGGGCACCAGGGCGTCCACACGGTCGTCAAACCGGGCGGCATTGACCACCGCGCGGGAGGTATCCACCACCCGGCGCTCCTTCTTGCGCTTGGGCGGCTGGTTCTGGGCCGGCTGCTGGGGCGCATTGCCGCCATTTGCCTGCTGTGCCTGCGATGCGGGCGCAGCAGGGGCACCGGATGCCTGCGGCGCAGACGCGGCTGCTGTCTCCGCCGGCTTTTCGGCCGCGGGGACCGCCTCCGGAGCCGGGGCCGCTTCGGCCTGGGGCTTCTCCGGTGCCGGGGCCGCCGCAAAGACCTCCTCGATGGAGTCGATCTGGTTATCCCGGGTGATCCGGTCGAAGATCACATTCAGCTGCTCGTCCGTCAGCACCTGGGCGCTGGACTTGGGCGCTTCAAAATACTCTCCCACCAGCGCCACCACGCTCTTGGGGACCATATTAAAATCCTTCGCCACATCGCGAATCTTATATTTCACTAAACTGCTCATTGAGCCACCTCCAATAAAATCTATCTTGCTGCCTGTTTCCGATTCCGGCGCTGCCGTTCCTGCTTGCGCTTTTTCATAAGCTCGGCCTTTTCCCGGACTGCGGTCAGGACCGCGCCATAGCGTTCCGGGTCCTCCAGCAGTTCCAAAAACCGCTGGGCAAGGGCGATATCCGTCATGGCCAGCATGGCCACGGATGTTCTGCCGAACACAGCCCCCAGGGTGTCCTTGGTACCGTCCACCGTAATGAGGGGGGTATCATGCCGCGCGGCAAAGGAACGGGCCTTTCGCACCGTGTGGTCTGCGGCGTCGGCGGCAAGGATGATGAGCCTTGCCGTTCCCGCTTTGGACACCTGTCCAACCGGGTCCTCGCCGATCTCTACGTTCCCGCCTTTCTGGGCAATACCCAGAAGGCCCAGAGCTTTCTCACGCATCCACATCCGCCTCCAGCTCCTGCTCCAGGCGGTCATAGACCTCCTGGGGAATGGCGGTGTCAAATCCCCGCTCCAGCGCTCGGGACTTCCTGGCCCGGCGCAGGCACTCCAGGCTACGGCACACATAGGCGCCCCGGCCGGGGGCCTTGCCCCGGAGGTCCATGGAGATCTCCCCCTGGGGGGATCTCACCACACGGACCAGCTCCTTCTTGGGTTTCATTTCCCGGCAGCCCACACACTGTCGCATTGGGATCTTTTTCATAGCACACCTCTTCGGAAAATAGCTTTTTATCGGTAGGAGGGTATCATTCCTGGGTCACATCGCCCATGTCCTCCATGTCCTCTGCGGTCTCGTCCACGGCCTCATCGGGGAGAAGGAGTTCTTCCTCCTCCTGCGGCTCCTCCAGGACGTCCTCCTCGATCTCCACACCCCGTTCGGCAAAGGCCGTCTGGGACATGATGTCGATCTTATAGCCCGTGAGCCGGGCGGCCAGGCGGGCATTCTGCCCCTCCTTGCCGATGGCCAGGGACAGCTGATTGTCCGGCACCACCACGGTGCAGTCCTTGCTGCCGGGCTTGGAGATCACCTGGATCACCTCCGCAGGAGACAGGGCCTCGCCCACATATTCCTCCACATCGTCGGAATACTTGATGATATCCATTTTCTCGCCATGGAGCTCGTTCACCACCGCGTCCACACGGGCGTGGCGGGGGCCGACGCAGGTACCCATGGGGTCGATATCCGGGTCGGAGGACCACACGGCGATCTTGGTGCGGCTGCCGGCCTCACGGGCCACGCTCTTGACCTCCACAGTGCCGTCGGCGATCTCAGGCACCTCCCGCTCAAACAGGCGCTTTACCAGGCCCGGATGGGTCCGGGATACGATGACCTGGGGCCCGTGGTTGTTCCGGCGGACCTCCACCACATAGACACGGATCAGGTCGCCCTCCCGGTATTCCTCAATGGCGCTCTGCTCACTGTAGGGCATGACGGCGTTGGTCTTTTCCGCGCCGGAGCCGATGCGGATGATCATATCGCCGCTCTCGGGGTCCATGCGCAGGACCGTGCCGGTGAGCATCTCATGGGACTTGGAGGTGAAGCGGTCGTATACCACGCCGCGCTCGGCTTCCCGGATGCCCTGGATGATCACGCCCTTGGCGGTCTGGGCGGCGATACGGCCAAACTGCTTGGCCTCGATCTCCACATTGACAAGGTCCCCCTCCATGGCGTCGGGGTTAAGCTTTCTGGCGTCCTCCAGAGAGATCTCCGTACCGGGGAACATGACCTCCTCCACGGCTTCCTTCTGGACAAAGAGCTTCATCTCATCGTCCACGATGTCCACCACGACATTTTCGGTGTAGCCCGTGTGGTCCTTTTTATAGGCGGCAAGCAGTGCCTGGGTGATCTTCTCCAGCATATAGTCCTTGGGGATGCCCTTTTCCCGCTCCAGCTGTTCCAGAGCACCCATGATCTCGGCGTTCATTTTTTCCGATTCCTCCAATCAAAAGTCAACGTGGAGCCGCACCAGGGCGGTCTCCTGGGGTGTAAATTCCATGGTCTTTTGACCAATTTCCAGGGTCACAGTTCCGTTGTCGTAGCCCTTGAGGGTGCCGACAAATTCCTTGCTGCCCTCCCGGGGGCGGTACAGCTTGACCAGCACCTGGGAGCCCAGGAACTGCTGAAAATCTCCGGGACGCTTCAGTGTCCGCTCGCATCCCGCGGAGCAGACCTCAAAGTTATAGCTGTCGGGGATCGGGTCCGCTTCGTCCAGGATCGGGTCCATAGCCCGGGAGACCTTTTCGCAGTCTTGAATATCCACTGCGCCGTCCTTATCGATATAGAGCCTGAGAAACCAGTCGGCGCCCTCCCGGACGTATTCCACGTCCCACAGGGAAAGGCCGAAGCCCTCCACCACAGGCTCCGCAAGCTCCCATACCTGCTGCACGATTTTTTTGCTCATGTTTTGCCCCCTTATTCACGCAGAAGGAGTGGGCCGCCGGCCCACTCCTTTACTACCATACTTAACTTTGGTTATTATAGCACTGATTTCTAGAATATGCAAGGGGTTTTTGCGGGGAAAACGGGAAAACTTTCCCTTCCGCAGCGGGTTTGGGTTCACAGATTTCCACACTTCATTCGCACGGGCCGATGTGGGCATCGGTCCCTACAGGGCGCCCGCCGCGTGACGTGTCACATGGCAGCTCATATTCACCACGCAGGGAAGCCCCGCGATATGCGTGGCCGTGGGGCGGATATGGACCCCAAGTGCCGTGATCCGCCCGCCCATCCCCTGGGGGCCGATGCCCAGGGCGTTGATCTTCTCCAGGGTGCGGGCCTCCATCTCCGCGTAAAACGGGTCGGGATTCGGCTCATCCATGGGCATGAGCAGCGCCTTTTTTGCCTCCAGGGCGCACTGCTCGATGGTGCCGCCAATGCCCACGCCCACGATCACCGGGGGGCAGGGATTCGACCCGGCCTTATCCACACATTCGGCGATCCAGTCCTCAATATCCGCCTGGCTTGCCGCCGGGGTGAACATCCGCATGGCGCTCATATTTTCACTGCCAAAGCCCTTGGGGGCAAGCGTCACCGTGAATTCGTCGCCCTCCACGATCTCCACATGGATGACCGCCGGGGTATTGTCTCCGGTGTTCTCCCGGCGCAGGGGGTCCGAGACCACGGAGCAGCGGAGTTTCCCGTTTACATAACCCCGCCGGACACCCTCGTTCACGGCGTCGTCGAGGCCGCCGCCGGTGATATGGACCTCCTGGCCCAGCCGCAGAAATACCACGGCCATACCTGTATCCTGACAGATGGGCACGCCCTTTTCCCGGGCCATGATAAAATTCTGCTCCAGGTCCTGCAGGATGCCCTGGCCAACAGGGCTTTCCTCTTTGTCCCTGGCGGCGGTGATGGTCCGGCACAGGTCATCGGGCAGGATCGTGGCTGCCTCCACACACAGCTTCTCTACTAACGCTGTAATGGCCCCGCAAGTGATCTCCCGCATAGTCACACACACTTCCTTCCCAGGCAAAACACTGCCTGCACATTGCTTTTCATATCCAGGGGATCGCCGTCAAACACGGCAATGTCTGCATCTTTTCCCGGTTCCAGCGAGCCGATCCGGCCATCCAGTCCCACGATCTTCGCCGGGTTGATGGTCACCGCCCGAATGGCATCGGTGTGGGAAAGGCCGCTCTTTTCAGCCATGGCGGCGCAGATGGGCAGGTACTGGAGGGGCGTTTCCGGATGATCCGTACAGATGGAGCACAGCACCCCGGCCTCTGTCAGCGTCCCGGGACCTGCAAAGCTCATTTTTGCCAGCTCCGGCTTGCAGCGGTCCAGGAGATTCGGCCCGGTCACCACACGGGCGCCCTCCGCCGCTAAAATGTCCGCCGCCAGATAGCCCTCGGTGCCGTGGACGATCACATAGTCCAGGGAGAATTCCTTGGCGATCCGGATCGCCGTGAAAATATCATCCAGCCGGTGGGCGTGGAAATGGGCCTGGATCTCCCGCCGCAGCAGGGGCAGCAGGGCCTCGTGCTTGAGGTCGAAATCCGGCGGGTCCAGCTCGGGATTCTCTTGCGCCGCACGCTTCTTCTCCCCGTAGGCCTTGGCCTCAAAAAGGGCCTGGCGGATCATGGCAGCAGTGGCCATGCGGGTGGTGGGGGTCTCGTCCCGGTCATGGTAGCAGGTCTTGGGGTTCTCCCCCAGGGCAAATTTGATGGCCAGGGGTGCCTTGAGGATCATGTCGTCAATGCGCCGGCCATCCGTCCGGATCATGGCCACCTGCCCGCCGATGGGGTTGGCGGAGCCTGGCGCCACAGCCACGCTGGTAACGCCCGCCCGGAGGGATTCCCGAAATGTCTCGTCCCCGGGATTGATGCCGTCGATGACCCGCAGCTGGGGGGTGATGGGGTCCCCCACCTCGTTGCAGTCCTCCGCTTCAAAGCCCACCCCGTCGCCGAACAAGCCCAGGTGGGTGTGAACATCAATCAGCCCCGGCAGCACCCAGCCGCCCTTTGCGTCATAAACAGGTTCCCCCGGGTTCTCCCGGCAGTCCGTCATGGGACCCAGTTCCAGAACCGTTTTTTCAAAACGAACAAAGCCGTTTTCGATCGGCGCGCCCGTCACGGGGTAAATATAGGCATTGGTGATGACCATATAGATTCTCCTTTGATTGTATTATGTAAACCGAAGTCAATCCGTCGGAAAGTCCACGTCCAGATAGTCTTTTTTATAGTCCCGCAGGCTGTAGAGCCCGCCGCCTATGGTATAGGCCGCCGCCAGGATCGCTCCCCTGACATAATTCGTGCCGCCGCAGAGATATACCACCGCCAGTGTCAGCAGAATGTTGCCGACCATGCGGATGCAGAAATTGAACAGGTGGTCTTTGATGTATTTTTTCATATGGAATCGGCGTTTTTCTTCTGTGGTGAAGCCGCTCATGGCATTGCCCTCCTTTACCCCAGGAACTTGGACTTGAGCACCAAGTTCCTGGTATCCCGATAGCCAAGCTTCTCATAAAAATGAGCGTGCATTTCGTCATTCACTGACTGGAGCTGAACCATCGAAGCGCCATGTGCTTTGACCTGCCGCTCCAGCTCCAACAAAAATTCTGTCCCTGTGCCCCGGCCTTGATACGTTTTTTCCACTACGATCTCCACCAGGTCATAGGCCACAAGGTCGTCGTACTGCTCCATATAGCCCATGGCAAAGCCGATCATGGCCCCGTCATTCTCCAGAACGAGGCAGTAGGAATCCTCCCGGCTCCATACCTGATGGATACGTTTGTAGGCAGTCTCCTCAGTCCATTCGCCATCCTCATGGTTATTATAATAGTTCATATAAAGTTCAACTGCAATAGGAATATCAGATTTCTTCATGATACGGTAGTTCATATCGCTTTCCTCCGTTATGACAAAAACGGCAACGTTTCATTCGTTGTAAACCGCCAAATATCCTCTGTAATGATGCCTTCCCCCAGTGCGTCCTGCCGGGTGCCTACCGTCACACCGCCCATTTTCTCATAAAAGCCTCTGGCCGGATTCCCCTGCAGGCAGTTCACAATGAAATGACCATACCCCTGTTTTTCCAGCTCCCTCCGGCATGCCGCAAGCAGCGCCGCCCCGGTGCCCGCCCCTTGAAAGGGCTGCAAAAGGTAAAGGGCATAGACCTCGCCATCTCCGGCAAAGCTCTCATTCAAGCTGGGACCGTAATAGGCAAATCCAACCACCGTTTCTCCTACCGCCGCCACAAGGCCCTGTTTCCCTTGAGCAAGTTCTCCGGCCCATTGCTCCGCCTTCTGTGGAATTCCTTGGATTCTCTCCCGCAAAACCTCTTCCGGCACCAATCCGGCATAGGTGGTCAGCCATGTATATCCTTGCACCATCGCAATTCCCAGTGCATCCTTGGCAACAGCCTTACGAATGACAACCTCCACAGCTTTCCCTCCTCTATGAAAAACAAAGGCCGGAGGAAATCCCCCGGCCCTCGTTTTGATACGCAAGCACGCAATTCGCTCGTCTCTTACGCCTGCCGCCGCAGGCGGCACACCAAAGCAAAGCCCAGCGAGCGGGTTTGCTTTGGAAAGGAGGAGTAAGGGAGCGTATGAGGGCCAACCGAAGGGCGGCCCGAACAAAGCGGACTTTGCGACGACGTTAGCCTCTTCTTCTCCGACGA
>CABSAB010000071.1 GCA_902475515.1 uncultured Eubacteriales bacterium
TGGAGGATGGCTGCGTGAATGTCAATGTGGGTTCGGCCAATCATCCCATGCTTCCGGAGCATTTGATTCAGTGGGTCTATGTCAAAACGGAGCGCGGCGGACAGCGTAAGGCATTCAAGCCCGGCGACGACCCCAATGTGACCTTCACGCTGGACGATGACAAGGCCATTGCCGTCTACGCATACTGCAACCTCCACGGCCTGTGGATGACGGAGGTATAAGCGGCGTTTGTCGCTGTAAAATCACAAAACCGCACCCCATTTGTTGGGCTGCGGTTTTGATTTTGCCTGCGGACGGGACAGGAAAGTTGAAACCTGAAATTTATTTAAGGTTACCCGGGTTTTGTGCCCCCAAAAACATGAGAAAAAGCTCCGAAAAATCGGGGCTTTTTTCCTGCCCAGTTCCGAAATTGAAAGCAATAGTTTGGGTTCTGATTCTGGCTTGGCTGCTGCATCCATGGTAAAGTAAATATAGGATATAAAATGCATTGGATAGGAGATGATTCCATGAATCAAACACCCCAGTGGGCGGTCCCCATGGAGCCGGTATCGGAAGCACAGATCATAAAGACCTATAGTGCCGATGTAGTGATCCTAGGCGCAGGACACGCCGGAACCGCCGCCGCACGGGCAGCCGCCGAGGCGGGGGCTAAGGTCCTGGTGGTGGAACAGCAGCAGGAGGCGCGGTTTCAGGTCTTTGGTGCGCAGTATGGCTCTGTGAACTCGGAGTTTATGAAAAAACGCGGTGCGCCGGAGGTAGACCCCGTCCATATCATTGCCGACTGGCAGCGGCGGAGCCTGAACCGGGCAAACCCGGCGCTGGTTCGCCAATTTGCCTACAATACCGGTTCCACCTTTGACTGGTTTGTGGACCCGCTGCCGGAAGAGATGAAGGACGTTTTGACCTTTGAAAACCCCTGGCCCAAGCACTTTGAGGGGGAACTGGGCGGCTACGAGAACTATGTGGGCACAGCTATTTTCAAAAATTCCAAATTTGACATGTCCAAGATGGGGCCGCCGCCCGGTGAGGATGGCAACGGCCCCGAGGGAGATGGGCCTCCAGCCGGAATGCCCATGGAAAATCCTCTGAGCCTGACGGAGGCGGTGGTATTTACCCATGCGCTGACAAAGAAGCTGGGTGGAGAATTTGTCTACGGCATCACCGGCGACTATCTGGAAAAGGATGAAAACGACCGGGTCGTGGCCCTGATTGGCCATAACTACAAGAAGGAATACTTTCGTTTCATTGGAAAAAACGGCATTATCCTGGCGGCCGGTGATTTCTCCGGCAACAAGGCCATGGTCATGGACCTGCTGGGCGAATATGCCGCCTTAACAGAGAATGGAGAGAAGTTCCCCTATTCTCCTGCGGGACGCAAGGGAAAAGGTGTCCAAATGGGCCTCTGGGCCGGCGGAAAGATGGAGCCGGGCCCCCGGGGCGGCATGTGGTGCTGTGTGGGCGGAAACGGCGGCCCCATGGACGGAAGCGCCTTTTTGAAACTGAATAAGCACGGCAAACGCTACACCAATGAGGGGATCATGGGCTATTGGGGCGCGGGGCTCCAGGGTGCCCGGCAGCCCAAGGGCGCCATTTACACTGTTTGGGATTCCAATTGGCGGGAGGAGCTGGAGTATCAGACACTGGATCATACCGCCGTCGATATGTCCGATCCCCGGGGACTTGACATGATCGAAATGCAGCTGCAAAAGGCCCGAAAGCTGGGCGTTGACGACAGCTACCGGCCCCATGGCGCGCCGGGGGCAAAGGATGATGTGCGCAACATGCTGGCCTGCGACGATACCATCGAGGGGCTGGCTGATAAGCTGGGGCTTACAGGCGCCGACAAGGAGAACTTTGTTGCTTCCGTGGCACGGTATAACGAGCTGGCGCATAAAGGGCGAGATGAGGACTTCGCCAAGGACCCCCGTCAGCTCCATCCCATCGAGAAAGCGCCCTATTACGCCTTCTGCGAAAACGTCCGTGCAGTGGGCTTCTTGATGGTGACGGTCTGCGGTTTGGTGGTGGACGAGAATCAGCAGGTCATCGGAACGACGAGCCGATCCCCGGCCTTTACGCCACCGGAAATTGCTCCGGAGAGCGGTTCCCCATTATGTACACCACCCCTGTGGCGGGCGTATCCATCGGCATCGCATACACCCTGGGCCGCATTGTGGGTGATTATGTGGCAAAGCATCAATAAGCCCGGTGAAAACGGGTTCAAGAAAGGAATGTTACCATGAACAAAGCGAAGCTTTCCGCGGAAGAACTGATTGGTATTTGGGAAGAACGCCGTGAGATCAAAAACCTCATGGGCCGCTATGCCGTCAGCTTTCTGCTGAAAAAGGAAAAGAGCATGTTTCAGGATTTCTGGAGCACCCGGGAGGACATCTCCATGGGTCTCAACGATGGTTGGTATGTGGGTAGGGAGGCCATCGCGGGCTGGTTTTCCGCCATTGACCGGGCCACGGTCCTGAAGGCAAAGCTCTTAAAGGAGGACCTGCCCGACAAGCTGGCAAACGAGGATGACGCCAAGCTCTACGGCATCGGCGACTTTGACGTGAAACCTCTGGGCACACCCGTCATTGAACTGGCGGATGACCTTAAGACTGCTAAAGGCGTCTGGTATTCCCAGGGCTCCAAGGCGGATGTGACGGAATCCGGCCCGGTGAGCTACTGGACCTTCGGCGTATTCGCCGTGGATTTTGTAAACGAGAATGGTGCCTGGAAGATCTGGCATCTTCAGTACCTGGAGGATATCAAGTGCCTGTGCGGGCAAAGCTGGGCGGAGCCGGAAAAGCCCTTCCCAGAGGTCCCCGCCTATGCAGCGCTCAAGGACTGCAAACTGCCGGAGCCTACAGTCAAGGTGGCCCTGCGGGAATATTACACTCCCAGCCGTCCCTTGGCCAAGCTGCCGCCGCTGCCGGTGCCCTATTCCACCTTTGCTGAGACCTTCAGCTACGGCTATGAGAAGGAGGCTTAAACGATGAACACGAAAGTATTTTCCGATGATGAGCAGGCCCGCCGTGTCTGGGACATGGAGGAGGTCAAGGACCTGATGGCCCGCCGTGCCTACTATTACATGCAGGATATGCGCCGGGAGGAAATCGAGGACCTTTGGGTGCAGAAGCCCGAGAACAAGGAAACCGCGGTATTCGGCTCCAACTGGGGCTTCTATCTGGGCCTTGACAACATCTCCGCCTGGTATGTGGGGGAGCATGGAAATCTTCGGCAGAAGCAGCTGGACGCAATCGTAAAGCATGATCCCAGTGTAAAAAATGCGCCGGAAAACCTGGGCTATGGCTCCATGGTGGCGGCGCCGCTTTCCACTGCCCTGGTGGAGATCGCCGGAGACGGCAAGACCGCCCAGGGGCTTTGGTATTCCATCGGCCAGCGGACCGACCCGAATGGGGACGGCACGGCCAGCGCCCACTGGGTCTGCGGTAAGATCGGTGCCGACTTCATGAAAGAGGACGGCGTGTGGAAGATCTGGCGGGTGGTGGAGGCCCCCGACATCATCGTCACGCCTGGCGATGCCGTAGCGAATCAGCCGGTATTCTGGGAGAAGGGGACGAACCTGATGGAAAATCTGTTCGGGACCCCCACAAAGCCCATGACCGCCCACGATCCCACCTATAACTGGAGCGACGATTTTCCCCACGCCCCCAAAGCCTACTATACCTACGACCCGAAAAACGGCTGCTGCCCCGAGGGCGTACTGAATGATTGGAGGCCCTACTAATGAAAACACATCTTTCTCTGAGCCAGCGCATCCACAATGCGGTAGGCTCCCAGCAGGCGGAGAATATCCACGCCCGCCACAGCTATCTCCACGGAAAATCCTTTGCAAAAGAGGAATGGGGGCAGATTTGGTCCCGCCGGGACGAGTGCTCCTGGGCCCACGCCTTTGGCCGCTGGAGAGGTTTTGCAAACGTTTGGTACGGCAGTGTTACCTGCTATGATGCGGCCTGTTTCCAGCGGTTCACCCAGATCTATGAAATTTATCCCCAGGTGGGCGGCATGGATCCCCGGCCCCTTTCCGAGGTGTCCTGTCACACGTTGGTGACGGACATCATTGAGGTGGCCGACGATGGACAGACAGCCCGGGCCTATTTCCTGACCCCGGGACTCATCTATTCCACCCTCAACGGCAACGAGAAGAAGCGCTGCGCCTACCTCTGGGAGCGCTACGGCGCGGACTTTGTCTTTGAGGACGGGGAGTGGAAGTTCCTCCACGAACAGGTCTGCCCGGATATCTTCGGCAATTTGGATGATGTGAACTGGGCCCACAGCAAGTATGAAATGCTGAAAAACCCGCCGCCCCCGCCTCCGGAGGGCGCTATGCCGCCCCGGAAGGACCAGCGGCTCCAGGACCCCGGCCCGCTGCACTGCGACTGGACGCCCATCCAGCCGGTGCAGGATACCGTGCCCTGGCCGGTGCCTTATGTGACCATGGATAACGACAACACCTATACAAAGACGAAAGCCTAACGGAAAGCTGGCGTTTTGGGTGTTTCTTAGATGCCAGGAAGTAAGGTTTACTGGTATAATAAAATCATAGCAGATTGCTTTTCCTCAGGGCCAGACAACTGAGGCGAAAGCAGGTGTTATGATCTCCTTTATTTCCACGGGCTGCTGGGGTGCAGCTCGTGGAACTTGGTAAGGCTTTGCTGAATGCAGGCATGCATGGAGCGATTTGATGTAAGTTTTCCAGGAGGGCGCAGTCCCAACAACTGCGCCTTCCTGTCTATGTAAGGGAGTGTAAATATGCAGTTTGAAACCATAAAAGTGTGGAAAGACCGGGAGGATGTGACGCTGACTGCGTATATTCTGGATAATTGCTTTGATACAGACCCGGAGCGGAAACGTCCGGCAGTTCTGATCTGCCCTGGAGGCGGCTACCAGTATTGCTCGGACCGGGAAGCGGAGCCTGTGGCGATGAAGTTTGCCGCTATGGGATATCATACCATGATCCTGCGGTATTCTGTGCGGCAGACTGCCCCGAAGCCTGAGCTGGTGCGTTATCCGAAGTCTTTGACGGACCTTGCAAGAGCGTTGGCAGTCGTTCGGGAGCATAGCCATGCATGGCGGGTGGATGAGAACAAAATCGCAATTTGCGGATTTTCTGCCGGCGGGCATTTATGCGGAGAACTGGCGGCCCATTGGCATGAGCCGTGGCTGGCTGATGAACTTGGCCTGCCGAATGGGCAGTTCCGACCCAATGCGGCGATTTTGGTCTACGCGCTGCTGGATGCAGTTGCAGAGGAAGCCTATATGCAGGCGGAACAGTTTTTTGGTGCAAGCGATGTCAATGGAACGCTGCTGGGAAAGGAAAGTCCGACCTTGGAGGAGCAGCAGAAGGTCAGCCCAGCTTATCATGTGACGCCGGACTGTCCGCCGTGTTTTCTGGTTCATGCCGCCAATGATTTCCTGGTGCCGGTAGAAAACACATTAAATATGGCGGCGGCACTGACCAGGGCCCAGGTCCCATATGAGGTGCATATTTTTGAGACCGGCAGTCATGGCTTTTCGGTGGCAGACGAGACGAGTTCCACCATGGACTTTGAAATGCACCCGGAGACCGCCGGCTGGGTAAAACTTGCGGCAAAGTGGCTCAGGCAGCATCTGCCGCTCACCACCCTGCAGGGGGAGGACAATATTCCCGTACGGGGAAAACTGCCGCCATTTCCGCCGGAGCTGTAAGGGGATTGCGAAAAGCTGGTATACGGCATTTCGCCGTATACCAGCTTTGTAGAAGAACTAGTTGTTTTCCAGCAACTTTGCCGCATGGGTCCCGGCAATGAATCCGCTGGACATGGCCCAGGAAAGATCGTTGATGATCTGTACTTTGTAGCCGTGCATATTGAGGAACCGTCCGGAGGCAAAGTCGCCGGGGACATAGAGGTTTTCAATCAGGGTTTCCCGGTCGTTTGCATAGGCCTGAATATTTTCGTTGACACGGACGCCGCCGAATGCACCATCCGTGCCGACTCCGCCGCCTACGGCGTAATAGGGGCCGTCTCCAAAGGGAATCAGGTCCTGCGCTTCCTTAAAGAAATCATCATCCCGGCCCTGGGCGCACATTTCATTGTACCGTTTGACGGACTGCTTCAGGTTGTCGGCAGGGACGCCCAGCTTTTCCGCCAGCTCCTCCAGCGTGTCCGCAGAGATGAGCTGATCGGGGAACCGGGCGGCATTCTCCCGAAGATCCTCCTCGCAGTTTTCCGGCACGGGAACTTCGGGAATGGGATTAAACTTCTTCTTGATGCTGCGGAAGGGCCGCTTGGCAGCCTCTTTGGCCATGCCCAAATCAAAGATGGAGAAGTTCTGCCCCTCCGGCTGATAGACCAGGGCGGTTGCCACGGCGAAGAAGCTGCTTCTGCCCATGGTCAGTTCGTTGATCCAGCGCTTGCCGTTTTTGTTGATGTACACCGCATAGGGGCCGGTGGTCATAGCCAAGGCCGTGTTGCCGGGGGCCATGCCGGCGCCGCCCATGAGACGCATGCAGAAGCTCTCATAATCAATAAACGCATCTGCGCTCTCGGCAAGGCCAATGCCGTCGCCGGTACAGGCCAGGTGGCAGTGAGAACTGACCTCTCTGGGGAGCCGCCCGAACTCCGGCACATATTTGTCCAGAATCTCCTGATTGTTGATCCAGCTGCCCGGGCTCATAACACAGGCTTTGCAGTTCACCCGCACCTCGCCGCCCGGATCGCGGGCGATGACGGCTGTGACTTTTCCGTTTTCCATGACCAGCTTTTCCGCCCGGTGCTGTGTTAAGATCTGACCGCCCTTTTCCAAAATCACCTTCTGCATCAGCTGGGTGGTGTACCAGCCGGTGCCGTTGCTCTCCGGGGAGCCGATCCGTCCGCCGGGCTCGCAGTAGCCGGGGGTGATCATACTGTCCGGGCCGTCAAAGACATAAAAGCTCTCTACAAATTTGCTGTCCCGGTCCGGGTCCACC
>CABSAB010000072.1 GCA_902475515.1 uncultured Eubacteriales bacterium
TTGACGACCTGGGCAGGGTGGTGATCCCCAAGGAAATCCGCCGCACCCTGCGCATCCGGGAGGGAGACCCCCTGGAGATCTTCACCGAAAAGGACGGCGAGGTCATCTTTAAAAAATACTCCCCTATGGGCGAGCTCAGCGAATTTGCCACCCACATCTGCGACAGCCTGGGCCGCAACACCGGGCGCATTGCCGCCGTGGCGGACCGGGACAGCATCATTGCCCTGTCCGGCGCCCCCAAGCGGGAACTTATGGACAAGCAGAACTCCACGGAGCTGGAGCAGATCATGGAACAGCGCCGCCCCTACCTCTACACCGGCGGCAACCGCCTTCGGGCCGCGGAGAGCGTCGATGGCTACTATCTGGGCGTGGCGGCCCCCATCCTCTCCGAGGGAGACCTGATGGGCTGCGTCATGGTGCTCATGGACGATGATTCCGCCCCCGTGGGCGAGGCCGAGCAGAAGGTCTGCCAGACGGTGGCCGGATTCCTGGGCAAGCAGATGGAATCCTGACGCCATCTCTCCCTTTTCATTTTCACACAGCAAAAGCGGCGAACCGTTTGGTTCGCCGCTTTTGTCACAACTCCAGGACCGTTCCTGTGGAGATACTCTCCAGCCTGCCGGGCATACGGGCCTTTAATTCCTCCAATGCCGCCGGCCCGGTGCAGTGGCAGGAATAAAAGACCGCACCGGTTTTCAACAGGACCTCCGACAGCTTGTCCAGATAGACCGCGTCCGCCATACATTTTCCGGTACCTCCGGCGGCCAGGTGGAATCCGGACACCACCACATCAGGATAGCGTCCTGCAATCTCTTTGGCCCGCTCCAAAATGTTGACGATGCCCCGGTGGGCACAGCCGCCAAACAGATACAGTCTGTCCCCCTCCGAGATCAGCAGGTCCTGCTCATGGGAAAACGCATCCGGCCCCCGGCCATCCAGCAGGCCACGGTTTGCCGCCGGGACCAGGGTATCCCCCGGGACCTGGGAAAACAGCGTGATTTGGTCCGACAATTTCTCCAGCGCTCCGGCCAGACGGACCCGGGGATGCGCTTGCAGCGAAACATCCAGGCCAATGTCCACCTCTCCGGCAAAGTGGGGGTCAAAGGCCCCCTCCGCCAGATACACCGGCGCATGATCATTTTCCCGAAGGAACCGGCCCAAGCCGCCGCCGTGGTCATCGTGTCCATGGGATATCACACACAGGTCCACCGCACGAAGATCGATCCCCAGAGCGTTGGCATTGTGGAGAAATTCCTCACCAGGACCTACGTCCAAAAGCAGCCGGGTATCCCCCGTCTCCAGCAGCAGCGACAGACCATGGACTGCTGTCAAGTCCGCCCGGCAGGCAGTATTTTCTGTTAACACGGTCAATTTCATTGGTATATCTCCTCTATTGTAAATGTATTGGGCCGCATAAAGCGGCCCAATTTCCTATGTTCAGGGAGCGAAATGCTCCCTCCGTGCCAAATTAGCAGCAGGTGTTCTCACAGCCGCAGCCGCAGCCACAGCCGTTGTTGCCGCTCAGACCCATGGTGTTTCCGCCGCAGCCGCAGCAGCACAGCAGGAGAATGAGAATGATGATCCACCAGCAGCCTCCGCCGAATCCATTGTTGTTACACATAATATTGTTCCTCCTAATGATATTCACGCCTTAATCACAGGCGCTATTCTATCATATTCAATGGGAGGAAATAGGTTCCTATTCGGGCGGATTTTCTTCGGTCTCACGCTTTTGCTTTAGCCGGTAGCTGAGGGTCAACAGGCTGTCGGCAAAGCTCACCTGCTCCACCAAAACACCGTCTACCGCCAGACGGCAGCCCGTAAAATTCCAGATGGCCGGGACCCCAAGCTTTCCCAGCAGCTCCGCGACTTCCTGTGCGCTTGGTGTGGGGACTGTCAGCACGGCCATGCTGGGCTTTTCCGCCTCCACCAGTCGTTCCATCCGCTTGGCGTCCAACACCTGTATAGGCCCCACCTGACGCCCCACAAGGGAGGCATCCAGATCGAAGGCCGCCAGCAGAAAAAATCCGCAGGCTTCAAAGTCAAAGTTCTTCAGCAGTGCCCGGCCCAGATCGCCGCAGCCCACCAAAATGGCGGTGTTCCGGCTGTTCAGCCCCAGGATCTCCCGGATCTCGTAACGGAGCTTCTTGACATTATACCCATAGCCCTGGAGACCGAACTCCCCGAAGCAGGAAAAGTCCTGGCGAATCTGGGACGCAGTAAAGCCCAGGCGCTTGGAAAGCGTGGCGGAGGACACGCGGATGCAGTTGGTCACATACAGTTCCTCCACACACCGGTAATACTGGGGCAGCCGCGCCACGACGGAGTTGGATATCCGTTCCTTTTTCAATGGGCTTCCCCCTTTTCCTGCTTTTACGCTTTATTGTACTGCTCTTTTTTTCAATTGTCAATTCTGGAACAGGTCGTCCAGGGTGCCGAACTGATACCCCTGCTCCTCCCAACGGGTCAGGAGCCGGTCCAGAATCTTTGCGTTGGTGGCTGAGGTATTATGGAGCAGCACCACCGCCCCGGGATGAATGCGGGATGTGAGCTTTGTAAGTGCCTCTTCCTCCCCGGGCTGCTGGTCGGCGATCCAGTCCACATACGCAAGGGACCAGAAGACTGTCTTGTAGCCCAGTTCCTGGGCCAGCTGCAGGTTCTCCTCACTGTAAACGCCCTGGGGCGGGCGGTAGTACAGGGGCATTTCTTTCCCGGTGCATTCCTGATAGGCATCCCGCACCTTCTGCAGCTGCTGGGAAAAGGCCGCTTTGTCCGTGATCTCCGACATGTTCGGATGGCTCCAGGTGTGGTTTCCCACAATGTGGCCCTCCTCGACCATACGGCGCACCAGCTCCGGCGAATCGGTGATGTAATTGCCCACCACGAAGAATGCCGCCTGAACATTGTGGGCCTTCAGCACATCCAGCATCTGCTCTGTTTGGCCGCTTTCATAGCCGCAGTCAAAGGTCAGGTAGATGGTGTTTTCCTGGGTGTTGCCCAGAAATTTTGCGTCGTATGCCGCCAGCTGATCGGCGGTAGCATTGCCGGTGGGGGCCTGTCCCGGTGTCTGGAAGCTCAGGCCCCAGGAGCCGGTCTCTATGGCCGCGGGCCGGCCTGCGCGCATGGACAGATACATTCCCCCGGGGATCAGCACCGCCAGAAGCATCGCCATCCAGCGGAGCACCCGTTTCACATCAATGGTAAGATACATAGCTTTCCCCTCCCCTTTGAACCTATGCCGGGGATGGACAGGGTATTCCGGCGATCTTGCAGTTGCCGCGCCAATTCTCTCCCATTTTTGGCATCAAACTTGCAACAAATACATTGATTAAACGAAAGGAGCAGCAATCTATGGACACAATCACTCAGGACTATCTGCTGGATACCTCCCAAGCCCTATCCCAGCTGGAGATCGGCCCAGAGGGGCGCATCCTCGTTCCCCAGGGAAAGCTTTTTACCATGACAGTAGACGGCGTTCAGACGGACCCCCTGCCGGGGACCTATACCGGCGACATCCGCCTGACGGTCACGGACTTTATCCCCGCCCCCATTGAGGGCATGCACGCCAAGCCCACCGATCCTCCTACCGAATACCGGACGGCTTTGCTGCTGGGCAAGGACGGCGCCGAGGACAACGTGGCCGCCAATGCCTATGTGGGCGGCAAGGTGGACGGTATGGCCGTTACCGGCGGCTCCATCACCTCTAAGGGCGAGGCTTTCAACAGCGTGGTGGTCACCGGCGGCAAGTACACCGTCAAGGATTTGACCATCGAAAACACCGGACACAGCCCCGACGACGGCAAGGGTTTGGGCGCGGCCATCCTGGCGGGCAATGACAGCGAGAGCATCTTTGAACATCTCACCATCAAAAACCGGGGCATCCGCAACGACGCCATGGTCATCGGCGGCACCGCCAAGGTCACGGTGAAGAACTCCATCATCGAATGTGTAGGCGGCACCCCGGAGCAGATCCAGGCAGTGCACAAGGTACGCCCCGGGAAGGCCTGCATGACCTATGTCTCCGGCGGCTGGGGTACCACCCGGGCTATCAATGTGCAAAACGATTCTTCCGTCCGCTTTGAAAACTGCACCCTCAAGTCCGACAGCTGGGGCGTTCTGTCTACAGACAATATCGCCACCCCAAAAGAGTGGCGGCCCGTCCAGACACGCATTTACGCCAAGGACTGCGATGTGGAGATCACCGGACGGCACGGCTACGGCTCCTATTCCATCGGCGACTGTACCAACATCTTTGACCACACCCGTATGTACGCCCCCGACGTGGCCTACAAGGTGGCTAACGAGCTGGCAGGCGGGGAATTTATCAACGGATCCGAGATCATCGGCGGGCGCTTCGGCGTCATGTGGCAGAGCAACCAGGGCGGAAAGCTGGTGGTGAAGGATTCCACCATCCGGTCCGGCCGCAGCACCTTTATCGCCCGGAGCTGCTTCCCAAACATCTACTGCGAAAACACCACATTAAAGACCGGAAACCGGGTGATCCTACAGATGTTTGATTCGGACGATCCCGGCTTCGGAAAATCCGAGGTGGAGGTAGATACAGAGGTGCCTGTCAAGGACCCGGGACACGACGTGACAAAGGCCAACCATCACGAAATGAGCATCTGGGGCTTTCCCCAGAAGGATTGGTGCACCGATCTCCAGGCAACCTTTAAGAACATGACCATTTACGGCGACTTTTACAACGGCACTACCAACGCCAAGAAGCCCATGATGATGCCCCCTCTGGCTGCTCCCGGTGGAGGAAAAGGCGACAAGCCTGCCGGTGGTCCCGGAGGACCTGGCGGCGCGCCCGGCGGAGCCCCCGCGGGGATGCCGCCCATGAATATGAAGAACTATCCCATCAATCTGGTGCTGACGCTGGACAACGTAAAGCTCGAGGGCGTAATCTCCGCCTCCCGGGCCCAGCACTCTGTAAAGAAAATCTCCGGTTCCAACCGGAAAGAGATCTACCAGGTCTACGACACCCCCTGCCCGGTGGTCAACAATGGCGTCATCGTCACCCTGAAAAACGGCACGGAGTGGACTATCATCGGCCACAACTACCTCTCCGCCCTCCATGTGGATGCGGCCTCCGTCATCAAGACCCCGGACGGCTGTGGTGTGGAGCTGACCGTAAACGGCAAAGAGATCCCCTATGCCCCCGGCGACTACGAGGGCGACATCTTTATCCGGGCCAAGCAGCTTCCTACCCCCGCCATGTTCTAAACACGCAGCAAGCCCGCCGGCGCATTGCCGGCGGGCGTTTTCTATCCTACTTTTCTGCTGCCGCGGCGCTTTTCCGCCGCCGGGCACTGGCAGGCAGTATTCCAAGCTCCATACGGTATTTTGCCACAGTCCGCCGGGAGACGGCAATGTGCTGGGCAGACAGGAGCTTCGCCAGCTTTTCATCGCTGCTGGGATGGCTGGCATCCTCCTGCAAGATCAGCTGCCGCAGGGCCTCTTTGATGTTCTCCCGGCAGAGGCCTGCGTTTTGCCCGGCACTGCGGCTGAAAAAACAGCTCATGGGCAGCAGCCCCTGGGGGCACTGGACGTACTTATTCCGCACAGCACGGCTGACGGTGGACTCATGAACGCCCAACTCCTCGGCCACATCCCTTAGGGTCATTTTCTGCAGGCTCCCGCCGCCAAAAAACGCCTGCTGGCGTTCCGCCAGGACCTTCCCACAGCGAAGCACAGTGGACTCCCGGTTCTCCAGGTCACGCATCACCTGTTGGAGCTGCCGCAGCTTTTCCCGGAGGTATTTCTGCACGGCAGGGTCCTGCTCTGTCTCCAGCATGGCAAGATATTGCCTGTTGATTCGGACATGGGGCGCGGCCTCCTCCTCACTGCGGACTGTAAACCGTGCGCCGTCAAAATCCACATACAGGTCCGGCTTGATATATATGGTCTCCTCCCGGCCGGAAAATCCATCCGCCGGATAGGGGCTGCACCGGGCGATCCGCGCCAGGGCATCCTCTACGGCATCAGCAGGCTCCCCCAACCGTGCCGCCAGACGCTGCGGCGACAGAGTGGAAAGCTGGGTAATGTGCTCCCGCAGGATACGCTGGGCCAGAGTGCCGTCTCCCTCCTGCCGGGTCAATTGCAGCAGCAGGCTTTCGCAGATGCTTCCGGCACCCACACCGGCAGGTTCCATGCTTTGGAGGACCTGAAGCGCCTCCCGAACCGTTTCCTCCGGGCAGCCGGCAAGCCTTGCCGCCTCCGCCAGCTCGGCCGTAAAGAATCCATGCCCGTCCAGCAGGCCAATGAGCACTGCCACAGCCCGCCGCTGTGCCGCAGGGAGCTTTTTCCCCAGCAGCTGCTCCCGCAGATGCACCTCCAGAGAGCAGTCTTCCGCCGCCGGGATCGACAGCGCCGTCTGGTCCCGCTCCGCGCTGTAATAGCCGCAGTTTTGCCGGTCGTTCTGGCAGAGCCACCGGAGTCGGTCCCCATCGGGATCCATCTGATTTTCGGACAACGGCTCCTGCAATTCCATCAGGGGATTTTCATAGGACAGCTCGGAGAGATACTCCTGCAGCTCCTGCCTGCCGTATTGCAGCATCGTCATGGTGGTGATCATCTGTGGGGTGACAGTCTGCGCCTGACGCAATTCCAGCTTGAGTGTCAAGAACGCTCCCCCTCTCCGCTTGGCCTCATAAGGCCAAGCCACATTTGTTTTCAGCATAACACAGTCCGCCGTTTCCCGCAAGTTTTGCTTTTTTCCTGCCGGGGCGGTCCGTCCGGGAAATGCGCAAGCTGTGTCCGAAAATTGGACAGAAAATAGGCGGACGCAAATGCGCCCGCCTGTCGGAGCGGCGTGCAGGTGTACGAATAT
>CABSAB010000073.1 GCA_902475515.1 uncultured Eubacteriales bacterium
TCTGAGGACCCGCTGGTGGCGGGCTTCTGCGCGGCGGCTATTACGGAGGGCGTGCAGAAGCACGGCGTGGGCGTTACCATCAAGCATTTCGCCGGGAACAACCAGGAGGACCTGCGGGCGAACTCCAACGATATCATCACCCAGCGGGCCCTGCGGGAGATATATCTGAGGGGCTTTGAGATCGCTGTGAAAGCGGCTCAGCCCTACTGCATCATGACTTCCTACAACGACATCAACGGCATGCCATCGGCCAACAACTACGACCTGTGCACGGCCATCTGCCGGGATGAGTGGGGCTTTACGGGATTCATCATGACCGACTGGGGCGGCGGCATCAGCATGCCGGCCCTGAGCATGTGCGCCGGAAATGATATGATCCAGCCCGGTGGGCAGTCTGTGGTGACGGAGCTCCAGGAGGCCCTGGCCTCGGAGGAGGCGGTGAAAAACCGTGGGCTGGCGGATTACAGCCGGAAGCTGGAGATCGGGCATCTGCAGCGCTGCGCCCTGCGGATCCTTGGCGTGATGCTGCGCTGTGACAGCGTAAAACGGCAACTGAGATAAGAAAACAGGCCGCCTGTAGGCGGCCTGTTTTTATGTGTGTGCTGCGATTTCTCCCAGCAGTCCCTTTTCCGTCACGGCAGTGATCCGCACGTCCAAAATCCGGTTGCTCAGGGCCTCGCCGGGCGCGGCAACCAGAATGTAGTTTGGGGTATGGCCCGTCCAGCGGCCCTGATCGTCCTGCTGCTCAAAGAGGACCGGCAAGGTCTTTCCCACGAACCGGGCCTGATAGGCCTGCCGCATTTCCTGCTCCACGGCGCCGGCCCGGGCGGCCCGGCGCTCCTTTTCGGCGTTCGGGATCTGGCCGGGCATCTTTGCCGCCGGGGTGCCGGTGCGGCGGGAATAGGGGAAGATGTGCATGGCAGCAAAGTTTGCGGTTTTCAAGAAGTCCAGCGTGGCGGAGAACTCCGCCTCCGTTTCCCCGGGAAAGCCCACGATCAGGTCCGTAGTGATGGCGCAGGCGGGGAAGCATTCCCGCAGCAGCTTGCAGCTTTCCAGATATCGCGCCGTGTCATATTTCCGGTGCATCCGCCGGAGGGTCTCATCACAGCCGCTTTGCAGGGACAGGTGGAACTGGGGGCAGAGGTTTGGAAGATTGTGCAAAGTCGCGCAGAATTCCCGGTCCACAGTTCGGGGCTCCAGAGACCCCAGCCGCACCCGCATCTCCGGCACACAAAGGCAGATGGCCCGGATCAGGTCCTGGGGCTTTTGTCCGGTTTTGAGGTCCATACCCCAGGAGGAGATCTCGATACCCGTGACCACCACCTCCCGGTAGCCCTGGGCCTGTAGGGCCTTGGCCTGTTCCACTGCCGTTTCCAGGGGCAGGGAGCGGATGGCGCCCCGGGCGTACGGGATGATGCAATAGGTGCAGAAATTCACGCAGCCGTCCTCTACCTTCAGCATGGCGCGGGTGCGGCCGTCCAGGCCGCCGGGTTCCAGCACCTCGAACTCCCGGCGCTTCAGGGCGTTGTCCACCAGAAGCGTTTTTTTCCGGGTTTGCCGGAATTCCTCCATGCGGTCGATAAAAACGCCCCGCTGGCCGGTGCCCCCCACCACATCCACATCCAGCTTCTCCATGTCCTGAGGGCTGACCTGGGCATAGCAGCCGCACACGCCGATGACTGCGTCGGGGTTCAGTTTTCTGGCCCGGCGCAGGGCGTTGCGGGATTTTTTGTCGCTGACTGCCGTGACGGTGCAGGTGTTGACGATGTACAGGTCGCAGGGAGTATCAAAGTTCCCTTGCTCATAGCCCCGGCGCAGCAGTTCCCGTTCCAGGGCTTGGGATTCGTATTGGTTGACCTTGCAGCCCAAGGTGTAAATGGCAAATTTCATAGGCGTCTCCCGATTGCGATTTGTTGTCATTTGTGCTATTATCATAGCAAAGGTTCCGGCAGAAGTCGAGACCATTTGGAGGGATTTTTATGACAGAATTTTTTGCGGCTCTGCACTCCATGGCGGATGTGAAGCAGTTTGTCACCGCCGCCAGCCTGATGCCCGTGGACATCGACGTGATCTCCGGCCGTTACACCGTGGACGCCAAGAGCATTCTGGGCCTGTGCAGCCTGGATCTGGAGCAGCCTGTGCAGGTGCGGGTATACGGCGAAGCAGCCGATGGTGCGGCGTTCCGAGAAAGCATTTCTGCCCTGGTGATGCCGGAGGAGGCCTGATGGACTGTCAAAATGCCCAACTGCAATGGGATATTTTGTGGGCTGCAACAGTGCCAAATACGGAAAATCTGGTAAAATGAATTTATAAACTGCGGAGTTCCGTAAATTGATTGCAAAGGCGGAGATACTATGAGCAAGCAAACAGAAGCAAAGGTCGCCATCATCACCGGCGGCGGTAAGGGCGGCGGTATCGGCTACGGCCTTTCCACAGCCTTTGCAAAAGAGGGCTATAATCTGACCATCACAGGCCGGAGCATGAAGAAAATGGAGGACGCCAAGGAGGAGCTGGAGCGGCTCTATGGCATCCGTGTGCTGGTGTGCCAGGCCGACGGCGGCGACGAGGAGCAGGTCCGGGGCGTTATCGAGAAAACGGCGGCGGAGTTTGGCCGCATTGATGTGCTCATCAACAATGCCCAGAACTCCGCCTCTGGTGTGAGCCTGGTGGACCATACCAAGGAGCAGTTCGACATGGCCATTTACAGCGGCCTGTACGCGGTGTTCTTCTATATGAAGCACGCCTATCCCTACCTCAAGGAGAGCCAGGGAGCTGTGATCAACTTTGCCTCCGGTGCGGGTATTTCCGGCCGGCCGGGACAGGCGTCCTACGCTGCGGCCAAGGAGGGTATCCGCGGCATGACCCGTGTGGCCGCCAACGAGTGGGGCAAGGACAACATCAACTGCAACGTGGTCTGCCCCCTGGTCATGACCGATCAGCTCAAGGCCTGGAAGGAGGCCAATCCCGAGGCTTATGCCCAGAATGTGGCGGCCGTGCCCATGGGCCGGTTCGGCGATGCGGAAAAGGATATTGGCCGAGTGTGCGTATTCCTGGCCAGCCAGGACGCCAAGTACATCACCGGCGAGACCTTCTCGCTCCAGGGCGGCAGCGGAGCGAGGCCCTGAATATTGCAAAAAGACTCCCAACCGCCGGTTGGGGGTCTTTTATCTTTCTTTGAGGAACCGGGCGGGGCGGAATAGAAGGTCCCCTAAGCATCCGCGGTGCAGCAGGATGGTAAGCCCCAGAGAGAGCCCGGCGCTGAGGAGGAAGTTCAGAAAGACGCTGAGCCAGGGGGAAGTGATGCCTACCATGGGCAGCAGCGTCCGGAGGCCGCCGGTAAAGAACGTATGCAGGAGGTAGACCTCCAGGGCGTATTTCCCGAATATCTGGAATAGTCCCAGGCCGCTGAGTGCCTCCCAGCGAAAGAACTGAAAGACCAGCACATAGCAGGTGCACGTGGCGATCAGGAATTGCCAGATGGCATACCAATTTCGGGTATACCAGAACACATAGAAATAGGCCGCCGCTGCAAGGAACATGGCTGACAGGCCCAGAAGCTTCGGGCTTTTCAGCAGGTCCCGGTGCCGGCAGAGCACACAGCCCCAGGCAAAGAAAAACAGGTGGTAGCACAGACGGTAGAAGGTCAGAGCCGTCCATTCCCAGTCGCTGTAGGCCGCGTAGACAGAAAGCATGCCCAGGGGGAGCAGCCAGAGAGCGCTGCGGCTTGGAAGCCCGGTGACGGCGCCGATGGCGTACATCCCCAGCAGGACGTATACATACCAGAAGTTCCCCAGGGGCTGCCGGAACATGCCCAGCAGGTCCTGAAGGTCATATGCCTCATTGACCAGCCCCGGCACCAGCTGCTTGACGCCCCACTGGAGCAGGACGAATAGGATGTACACCCAGAGGAGATTCCCCATTTGCCGGAAAAATCCCGCCCGCCGAAGCTTCCCATCCCGGAAATAGGCCAGGGTAAAGGTGAAGCCGCTAAGCAGGAAAAACAGCGGCATATGAAAGCTGTAGATCCAGCTTCGGAGACTGTAAAGGGAGCCGTAGAAGCCCGGGAAGGTCCCCGCGTCCAGATAACCGCTGAGCACATGACCCAGGATCACCAGCAGGCAGCCGAAGCCCTTGAGCCCATCCAGCCAAGTCTCCCGGCGGGGATGCTCAAGGTTTGCCATGGCCGTGTACCTTCCGCAGCAGTCCCCGGCCAAGCTGCCGGAAATACTGGAATTCCTTGGTGCGGTGAAAAATCAAAAACATCAGGAGATTGGGCACCGTCAGGCAGATCAGGCCCCGTGGGATCAGGGAGATCAGGCTGTAGCCCACAAGATCGCACAGCCATGTGGTGATGGCGCAGACTGCCACGCCTACAACAGTATGGCTGAGGAACCGGATGAAATAATCCTTGAGGGGAGCGTAAAATACGTTGCGGTACAGCACCAGCGGCTCCACCCAGAGGCTGGTGGTGACAGTGGAGACCAGTGTCCCCAGGAAGATGCCTGTGACGCCGAACCGCCGAGCCAGCAGAATGGAGGCCACCAGATTGATGGCCGACTCTGCCAAAGGCTTGAACCGGTCGTTCCAGAAGGCGCCGGAAGCATCCCGGAAGGTCAGCACCGGACGCCGCATACCGTAGAGATAGAAGTTGATGACCAGTACGATCAGTGTGCTTTCGTCAAGCAGCCAGCCCCGGTTCCGAAGCCACAGAAACTCGATGAAAGGATGCAGCAGATTCATCAGGCAGATGGAGCAGAAGGAGAACACCCAGAACGCAAAAAACAGCACATCGTGGAAGGTCTCCACCAGGTGGTCGGCGTTTCCGTCCTTCACCGTGGCCGAGAGGTTGCCCACGCTGGCCACGATGGATTCAAAGATCTGGTTGGTCACCGTCTGGAGGGGATGGATGATGGTGTAGTAGTTGCCGTAGAGCCCCGCTGTGGCAAGGCCCACAAGCTTGGAGATGAGGATGTTGTCCGTGGAATTGACCACCACGGCCCCTACCTTGTGCATGCTCATGGCCGCCACATTTCGGAAGATCACCTGGGAATCGGTCTTGTCCAGGGGCTTTACATCCTTGCCTTTCAGATAGGGATAGAGCTTATCCGCCTTCCGGGCCAGGAGGAAATTCTCCCCCCAGGTGGAAAGCACCTGGAGCACCAGGAAGAGCACATAGCTCTTTGTGATGGCCAGGAAGATGATCTGCACCACATTCAAGAGGAAATAGGCTCCGTAGTGGATGCTCGTTTCGATATATTTCTTCTGATCACAGACGATCAGCGAGCGTTTGTAGGAATAGAAGTAGGACACCACCGTGTTCAAAACGAACAGCAGATAGATGACGTTCAGATGGGGGATGTCCGGCACCTCGTCCATGAACATGGTATAGAACGGGAAGAAAATAAGCCCCAGGGCCGCAATGGCCAAGCCGATGGCGATGTATGCCTTGCGGTAGAAGGCCATATGGCTCTTGATGCGCTCCACATCGCCATCCGCCAGGGGCTTATAGAGACTGTAGGCCATGGCCGGGCCCACCCCCAGCTCCACCAGGGAGAGCATGGTGAGCACGTTGGTAAACAGGCCGTTGAGGCCCAGATAGGTCTGGTTCAGATAGTGCAGGAAGAATACCCGGGCCAGGAGATTCACCAGGACGCCGCCCAGCTGGCCAAGCATAGCTGTCAAAACATTGCGGATGGAGTTCTGTGTGCGTGCCATAGGCGGCCTCCTTTCTCTGAGAAATTACAGGGGATCATTTTGCGCCCAGGGGTGGGGTATGCTCTCCGCGAATCAGCGTGCCCACATGGTAGCCCAGCAGGATCAGGGCGTAGATGAGCAGGCCGTTGCTGTCCAGATACGGCTCCATGACCGTCATGAGGCCGCAGGCCATAAGCCCGCCGGAGATCAGGCAGGCATAGGGATGCTTCCGGTAGCGCATCAGCTGATTTCCGGTGCAGCCCAGCATCAAAAGGTATGCGATCAGGGCGCACACGCCGCCCTCCATCAGGATCTCCAGGAATACGTTGTGGGCGTGATAATATTTCCCTTTCCGCAGGCGGTAGACCTTGCCGCTCTGCGCAAAGCCGTAGCCCAGCATGGGGGATTCCAGGATCATGGTGACTGCCTTGTCCCAGATATCCGTGCGCCCGGTAAAACTCAGGCCCTTGTGGAGGACCCCCTCGATGAAAAAGGCGAAGATATCCTGGAGCCGGAACAGCACCACAGAAAAGAACAGGCCTATGCTCACGCATTGCACTGTGAGGAAGTTGAACAGCCGCTGGCCCCGCCGCCCGTAGAAAAACAGCAGGAAAACCAGTGCCGCTGCCAACCCCATAAGCCCCGTGGCGGACCACACCAACAGCAGGGAAAGTGCCGAGATGCCGATCATCAGATAGGCAAACCAGTCCAGGTCCCCGGTGCGTATGCTGGACCGCAGGGCCACCAGGAACATATAGGGAATCAGGATGGGCGCCAGGAAATTGTCGATGCCCAAGAAGTTATATCGGTAAAAATAGCTGCCGCCCACGCAAAGCCCCTTGGGGAACAGGCACAGCAGCGTAAAATTGCACAGCACCAATACCGTCAGGGGGTATACCAGCATGGTGAGCGCCGGTTCCGGGCCGTCCCAGAGGCTTAGCTCCAGCAGCATGCAAAAGGTAAAGATGGTGATGGCATAATTACAAACGCCCCAGAGATTGTGTGCATGCAGCACAGAGGACAGGACGATAAAGCCCAGATACGCTCCCAAAAGCACCAAAACCGCCGAGGGGCGCTTGTTCCGGCGCAGCAGGCCGTGGAGATACCAGCCAACCACCACCACAGCGGCCA
>CABSAB010000074.1 GCA_902475515.1 uncultured Eubacteriales bacterium
TGCTGGGACAGTTGGATGGGACCATCCCTTCCGAACAGGCACTCCAGGCGGACAGTGAATCTTTGATTGATGCTACAGGGCTGGACCTCGGTTTGCTGGGTTCCATGAATATAGGAAAACATCCCTGAGAGGATGTTCCTCTCTCACAAAAACAGACGACTGGTTTGCTGCATCTATAGTGTTGTAAAAACACAAAAATCGACGAGCTTCGACAGAAGCTTGTCGATTTTTACCGATTCACTATTTCCAGGGTCAATTTCTGGAAGTAATAAGTAATGGTAAATAACTCCATTTCAATATCTGTTAAAGCCGGGAGCCTCGCATTATGCGGGGCTCCCGGGAATTTTTCTGCGGGATCATTGAAAATAGTAGTTTTGGCCATTGATCACCACATAGTCGGGGATTAGGTTTATGGTATCAACATAGTTGCTGTCCCGCTCATTCGAGGGTAACGTATAGAATTCGATAAAATAGCCCTTTGAAAAAGTAACCTGCTCGCCGCTTCCAATGATTACGGTGGTTCCGTCGGTGAACACCAACGAAACACCGTTGGCAAAATAAGTGTTCCAATAGGTGTCCTCCCAGCGCGAATAGAGATCGTGGTATGCAGAATCCGGGTCACCAAACGTGAATGTGCCAGCGGTGGAAACCTCATAAAGCGACTGCTCCAACTGCGGAATCGTTTTTCGCCAGGTATAGGTCCGAGTGGAGAGGTTAATGGCGAGGGAGTTTAGAATACCTTCCTCGCCGTCCAGATAGAAGGGAAGGTCCAGAGTGGCAGTCAGGGTCCCGGTCAATTCAGAGCGCTCCGTGGTTATCTCTGGGGGTGTTACCGGGTCGTGGTAATGCACCGTGGATATCTGTGTGGAGTCCAGCGGAGTATCCCCCAGAGGGAAGACCATCTCAATTATAGTAGGATTTTCGTCAGTGGACAGTTCCACGGTTGTCTCTGGAAGCGGGGAATCATGATCATAGTCCAATGTGACCAGATTGCCGTCTGTCATCTCAAACTCGATTGTGCCATCTTCCAGTTCTGATGCGGCAGCATTTATGCACTCAGACGCAAACTCGCCTAAAAACTGTGCAATAGTTTCATCGTCATAGCCCTGCGCGAGCCACAGGTCATCATGGGAGCGTGCTTCAACGGTTAGGTACAGTTGGTCCGAGGAGACCTCCAGCCGGGTCAAAGTGCCAAGCGTTACGGGAGAAGCGGATGCCAGGCTTTCTTGGTCGTAAATGGTGTGCAGTCCGCCCGAGCTTCCATTCGCCTGCGTTGCATAGCCGTTCAATTCTGGGCAGGGGATTGGAACGGTAACGCTGGCAGTGATTGCGGGAGAGAATTCGTCCGTGGCCGGTATCTCCATTGTAAAATCCAAAACATCGGCGGGAGTGTCCAACCTTGCGTTGATGAGAATTGCAAGGGTCTGTGTGGCAGGCCAATAGCAGACTTGCCATACAGAAATATCAGCGGTGGAGGACGATTCCAGGATCTGCAGGGGGAGCATGGCAGGCGTCAAGCTGTCCGTTGCAGATGAAATGGTGGGAAGCTCCTCACTGATATACTCGGGCGGAACGGGGGAAAGTTCATATACGGCAGAAAGAATGCTGCCGCTTTGGCAGTACTGCGTGCAGATTTGGCTCAATTGGGCCGGAACCGGGACAGGGGATTCTTCCGGAAAATTCTGCGCTGAATCCATTAAAATTTCAGAGGAATCGGTAATGGAAAAGGTGCCGATGTTTCCCTCTGCCAATGCGCCTCCGGGTCCCGATGCCCCGTCCCGCTGGAACCCCAGCCCCAGCCCCAGCCCCACCGCTCCGGAGAGCACCAGCATCAGCGTGGCGGCAACAAGCAGGGGCTTATACAGCCGGCTGGTCTTGTTCGATGGCGGCTCCGGTGTTGGTGCGGAATCGCCCGCCTCCAGTGCCTCGGGCGGCGTCAGCTTCACGGTGTCGTCGAAATAATCATCCAGCAGGTCTGTGATGCGAATATTCATAAGGATGCCTCCTTACTAAGCATGTTTTTGAGCAGCTTTCGCCCCCGGGAAAGCCGGGAACGTACGGTGCCGTGGGGAATGCCCATGTAGGCCGCGATTTGCTCCGTGGGCTGAAAATAGTAGTAATACCGGAGAAAAATCTCCCGGTCCTTGGGCCGCATGTTCTCAATGGCCCGGCGTACGGTCTGCGCCTGTTCCTGCCGGATCACGGCAGCGTCCAGAGAATCGCCCCGGTCCGGGATCTCCACAGTGTCCAGATCCATGGGCACCTCCCGTGAACGCCGCAGGAAGGATTTGGCCTTGTTTCGGGCTGTGGTGCAAAGGTAGGCCTTCAGTTTCCCGGGAGAGATGGCCTCTGCGTGGAACCAGACGGCAAAGAACGTATCATTGGTCAGTTCCTCCGCATCCGCCGGGTGGCCGGCGGGGCCCAGTATGTTATATATGATGGTGTAGATGTAGCGGTGGTATTGTGCCATCAGCGCCTCCAGCGCCTCAGGCTCTTTTTCCTGCAGGCGGCGCAGCAAGGGTTCCTCTTTCATCGTCTCACTTCCTTACGTGGGATAACAGCTGTCGTATAATAAAACGCAGGACCAGGGATCTATGTTGCGTTTTTCAAAAACTTTTTTGGGATAGGAAACGGGACTGCCTTGTGGGCAGTCCCGTTTTATACAGGGGGATTTGCTGGACCTTTCCGCTTTTGCTGCTGCAGCAGCCGCCGAAGTCCCGGATAGGTGTTCCGCCGGAAGGTCTCATAAAGGCCACAGCCCTTATCCACCATGCACACCACCAGTGCCTCCCGGCTACGGGGTGGGGCGGGAGTCAGAGGAAACATGTGGTGGACGATGATATCCGCTTCCGTTTGGTTCAGGGACACATCTGATTGGGCGTTGCAAAGGGCGCGGCGGGGATGGTGGAAGCCGTGGAGCTTGTGGGATGGGTCCGGCTTGTGCCAATCGTAGAGAAAATAGTCATGGAGCAGTGCGCCGCGCACCAAGCTTTTTTTGTCGCACCGGAGCCGCAGCAGACGCACCAGCTTCAGGCTGAAATAGGCCACCGCCAGGCAGTGCAGCAGCACTGAGGTATCCCCATGCTGGATGGCGGCATCCGAAAGCCAGAGGCGGGAGCCTGTGAGTAGAGGGGACAGGTGGCGGTTCAGCTCCCAAAATATGCGTTCATTCCGCATAGCAAAACACGGCCCGGGGCCGGAAAATCAAAAACATCAACAAAACCTCTTTTGATTTTTTTTACATTATAGCATAAGCCGCTGCGGCGGTGCAACCGGATTTCCCGTTCTTAGGAAAATCTTAAAAAGAACATGTCCGTTTTATGGGACAGATGGCGGTGTATGATAGCCTCAGAACAAAACGAAAGGGGCGGCATATTATGTATGAATTCCGCAACGTCAGAGGGCATATCGAGGTGTACGATCAGCGGGGGCAGTTCCTGTTTTCCGCGGACAGCGAGCGGGAGGCGCGGAAAGAGTTGGACGAGGACTGAAAAGCTGCAGTTTTGTGCTTTCTTTCATCAAAAAAATATAGTATAATACCTGTGAAACGGCAGGTGATGACCCATTGAACTATAAAATGACGGTGCAATACGATGGGACCCGGTATTCCGGCTGGCAGCGCCAGGGGAATACGGCGAGTACCGTCCAGGGAAAGCTGGAGCGCATTCTGAGCAGTCTCCTGAGTGAGCCTATTGAGATCAGCGGTTCCGGCCGGACGGACGCCGGGGTCCACGCGGTGGGGCAGGTGGCAAATTTCAAGACGGATACGCCCCTTTCCTGCGGGGATTTTTTGGATCGGTTCAATGAAGCGCTGCCCCGGGATATTGCGGTGACCCAGTTGGGCGTTTGCTCTCCACGGTTCCATGCCCGGCTCAGTGCCAAGGAGAAGACCTACCGCTATGCCATCTGGAACAGCATGGCGTCCAACGTCTTTGAGCGGCGGTATTTATACCAGCTTCCGGAGAAGCTGGACCTGGCAGCGATGGAGGCGGTGGGGAAGCAGCTGCTGGGAACCCATGATTTCCGAGGTTTTTCCACCGGCCACACGAAAAAATCCACTGTCCGGGCCTTGCAGCGGGTGGAGCTCCAAACCGCCGGGGACCGGGTGGAGATCTTTTTCACTGCAAACGGGTTCTTATACAACATGGCCCGGATCATGGCAGGCACTATGATCGAGGCCGGACTGCATCAGCGGACGCCAGAGAGCGTCGGCGAGGTGTTTGAGACCTGTGACCGGAAAAAAGCAGGCTTTACCGCCCCGCCTCAGGGGCTTTGCCTGATGGAGGTCCTATACTAAACAAGGAGGAACGCGATATGCTGAAAGTTGGAGATATGGCTCCGGCCTTTGCGCTGGAGGATCAGAACGGAACATTGGTCAATTCGGAGGAGCTGAAGGGCCAGCCCTATGTAATCTATTTTTATCCGAAGGATTCCACCCCCGGCTGCACCAAGCAGGCCCAGGCCTATTCGGAAAACCTGGAAAAGTTCCGGGCGGCGGGCTACCGGGTTTTTGGTGTGTCCAAGGATTCCGTGGCGTCTCATAAAAAGTTCGAGGAGAAGTACAGCTTGACGATCACCCTGCTCAGCGATCCGGAGCGGAAGGCCATTGAGGGCTTTGACGTCTGGCAGGAGAAGAAGAACTATGGCAAGGTGTCCATGGGTGTGGTCCGCAGCAGCTTTGTGGTGGACGGGGATGGTGTGATCGCGGTTGCAAATCCCAACACCAAGGCCGCGGAGGACTGCCAGAAAGTCCTGGGGCAGCTGGGCCTATGAACATTCAGATTTTTGGGATGGCCAAGTCGGCTGATACCCGAAAGGCGGAGCGGTATTTTAAAGAGCGGCGGATCAAATTCCAGTCGGTGGATCTGAAAAAGTACGGCATGAGCGGCGGAGAGTTCGACAGTGTGCTCCGTGCCGTGGGCGGCATCGACAATTTGATCGACTGGGACAGCAAAAGCCCGGACCTGGACCTAATCCGCTATTTGGCGGATACCCGGGACAAAGAGGATAAGGTGTTTGATAACCAAATGCTCATCAAGATGCCCGTTGTGCGAAACGGAAAGAAGGCCACGGCAGGCTATTGTCCGGAGGTCTGGGGGACATGGGAATGACGGAGCTGCGCAGGATTCCCAGCGTGGGAAAGAAGACCGAGGAGGACCTGATCGCCCTGGGCTATACCACCATGGAATCTCTGAAAAACGCGGACCCGGAGGAACTGTATCTGCGGGAATGTGCCATGAAGGGCGTTCAGATAGACCGGTGCCAGCTGTATGTGTATCGGTGCGTGGTGTACTATTGCAGTACCGAGGACCCGGAACCGGAAAAATGCAAATGGTGGTATTGGAAGGATAAGAAATAGGAGGAGCGCATATGTCTGAGACGATTTTAACTGAGCGGCTGGGCCGTGTGGCGGTGGTCTATTTGAACCGTCCGGAGACCCTGAACTGCTTTAATAACGAACTGCTGGAGACCCTGGCGGAGGTGCTCCGGGAACTGGATGCGGACAATGAGGTTCGCTGTGTGGTCCTGACCGGTTCCGGCAGGGCATTTTGCGCCGGGGGCGATCTCAATGTCCTGATGGAGACCAAGACCCAGGCGGACAGCGATGAAAATATGCGGGTTGCCAACGAGGCGACATTGACACTCTTTGAGATGAAGACCCCCACCATTGCCATGGTCAACGGCGCGGCTGCCGGGGCGGGGTTCAATCTGGCGCTGGCCTGCGATCTGATCTTTGCCTCTGAAAAGGCCAAGTTTATGCAGTCCTTTGTAAATGTGGGCATTGCCTCGGACTGCGGCGGCCACTACCTGCTGGAAAAAGCCGTGGGGCGGCATCTGGCCAAGGAACTGATGTTCACGGCCCGGCCCGTTACTGCCCAGGAGGGGAAAGAACTTGGCTTCATCAACCGGATCTACACCCCGGAAGACCTGCGGGAGGAGACACTGAAATTCGCCCGGGAGCTGGCGGAGAAAGCGCCTCTGGCCATCAGTGCATCCAAGATGCTCCTGAACCGTGTGGAGGAGATGAGCCTGAAAGAGGTGCTGGAGGCGGAGAAGCGTCAACAGGGCCCGCTGCTTCTGTCCCACGACTGCAAGGAGGGCATTGCCGCCTTCCGGGAGAAGCGAAAGGCGGAGTTTACCGGTGCTTAAGATATCCGGCCTGCGCCTGCGGCCCGGGGAGACGGAATCGAAGCTTGCGGACAAGGCCAAGCGGGAATTGGGCACGGAGATTCGCGGATTTATCGTGCTGAAGCGCTCTGTGGATGCCCGGAAAAAGGACGATATCGCCCTGGTCTACACCATCGCGGTCAAGGTGGCTCACGAAAATCAGGTGCTGAAAAAGTGCCGCAGCAAAAAGGTGTCCATGTATATGGAAAAGCGCTATGTGTTCCCGGTGGAACGGCTGCGGCTTCCCAAGCGTCCTGTGATCATCGGAACCGGGCCGGCGGGGCTGTTTTGCGGGCTCCTGCTGGAACGGGGGATGGATGTGGACACGCGCATCCGGGATGTGGAGGCGTTTTTTGAGACAGGCGCCTTGGACCCACGCAGCAACGTGCAGTTTGGTGAGGGCGGTGCGGGGACCTTTTCCGATGGAAAGCTGAATACCGGGGTCAATGATCCCAGAATGCAGTTTATTTTGGAGGAATTTGCCGCCCACGGCGCTCCGCCGGAGATCCGCTATGATGCGGCGCCCCATGTGGGTACAGATTATCTCCGCCGGGTGGTGAAGGCCATGCGGGAGGAGCTGATCTCCCTGGGCGCCCGGCGGCATGGAGCATCTCAA